>CAMVDK010000017.1 GCA_947166165.1 uncultured Porphyromonadaceae bacterium | reverse complement strand
GTCCTCGAAGTATCTTTCACTATCGATCCGCATGCTTGCCACCAGTGTTGTGTCGGCGTTGCGTTGTATGCGGAAGAGGCGGTAGGCACGGTTCATGAAGTCGCTGGCCATCACAGCCTCGTTGAAGTATGTCCACTCCAGCTCCACTTCGCGCAGTTGTGCATAGTTGGCCTCGAGGCTGTCCAGCACGTCGCGATACTGTGGTTTGTCGGCAGCCCAGATCCGGAACTGTGCTTCCTGCTCCATCTTCTGTTCTACACCGTGCAAGCGCTCGATGCCTAGGGTTTCTCCCTGCCATTTTTTCCACCCATTGGCAATGCTTGCCACTCGCGATGCGTACTTCAGTCTTTGGGCAGGACTCTTGGCCATGGCATCGTTGTAGTGGTCGAGCCGTATGTCGCGCAGTGCAATACGGACAGGATTCTCTTGGTTGGCTGCCATGTCTACGTAGTCGTGGGTTACGTAGCGTCGGGTGGTGCCAGGGTATCCAAACACGAATGTGAAGTCCCCTTCCTGTACCCCTTTCATGCTAATCTCTAGGTGTTTTATGGGCTGGTAAGGGACGTTGTCGATGCTGTAGTCGGCAGGCTTGCCATCGCGACCCACGTAGACGCGAAACATGGAGAAGTCGCCTGTATGACGGGGCCACATCCAGTTGTCGGTGTCGCCACCGAATTTGCCAATGTTGCTTGGGGGTGCACCTACCAGTCGCACGTCGGTGAGCACCTCGTTTACGTAGAGGGAGTACTGATTACCGTCGTAGAACGGTTTGATGACGGCGGCGTAGTGGGTGCTTGCAGTCTGACTTTGGTCATGTTGCGCTCCACTATCTTCTCACGGTCGGCCTCCGAAGTCTCGTCGGTGACACCTTCCAACACTTGCCGGGTGACGTCTTCCATGCGCACCAGCCTGGTTACAGTCAATCCCGGGCAGGCCAGTTCCTCTTGCCGATTCATAGCCCAAAAGCCGTGGGTCAGGTAGTCGTGTTCTACGGTCGAGTGACGCACGATGTAGCTGTAGCCGCAGTGGTGGTTGGTGAGGACTAGGCCTTCCTGACTGACAAATTCGCCTGTGCAGCCGCCTCCAAACAGGAGCACGGCATCTTTGAGCGACGCATTGTTGATGTCGTAGATGTCTTGCGCAGTGATGTGCATGCCTGCACGTTGCATGGCGGCTTCATTACGCTGCAGCAACATGGGTATCCACATGCCCTCATCTGCTCGTACCACCGTTGGCACAAGCATCACAACTATAAGTGTTGCAATTAGTTTCCTCATCATGTATAAAGTATTTAGAGTGCAAAGATACAATTTTTTTTTAAAATGGATAAACTTTTTTAGCCCCTTTGCATGTCGTTGAGCTGCTGTTGCGGTGCATGTGCCACGTTCCTCTCTTGTAGGTTCGGCGCGATTTTGACCTTTTTTTACGTTGCATTCACGGTTCATTCACGGTTCATCTACGGTGCATGTACGGAGGAAGTACGGTTGTGATACGTGAAAGTTGCGGTTTTATCGGACTTCTAGGCTGGTTTAAAAACACTTCTTCGTGGAAAAGAGGAGTAGATAATTGCTTCCGATTTGTTATTTTTTCGTATTTTTGCAATTCATAATTTTTTTAATATGGAACAACAGTTGTTGATATACAATACGTTAAGCAGACAGAAAGAGCTGTTTCGCCCCTTGACCGAGGGGAGGGTAGGCATGTATGTCTGTGGTCCGACCGTTTATGGCGACGGTCATTTGGGGCATGCACGCCCTGCCATCACTTTCGATGTGGTATACCGCTACCTTCAGCATCTTGGATACAAAGTCAGGTATGTGCGCAACATCACCGATGTGGGCCACCTGGAGCACGATGCCGACGAGGGCGAGGACAAGATAGCCAAGAAAGCACGCCTCGAGCAGCTGGAGCCGATGGAGGTGGCACAGTACTACACCAACCGCTACCATGCCGCCATGGAGCGGCTCAACGTGTTGCCCCCCAGCATCGAGCCCCACGCCAGCGGCCACATCATGGAGCAGATTGCCCTCGTGCAGAGTATTCTCGACGCTGGCCTGGCCTACGTCTCGAACGGAAGCGTCTATTTCGATGTGCGTAAATATCAGGAAAATACTCACAAATACGGACAGCTGAGTGGCCGTGTGATCGACGAGATGCTAGCTACCACCCGCGAGCTAGACGGGCAGGACGAGAAGCGCTTCCCCGGCGACTTCGCCCTTTGGAAGAAGGCCTCGCCCGAGCACATCATGCGGTGGCCTTCGCCCTGGAGCGATGGTTTCCCCGGCTGGCATGCCGAGTGCACCGCTATGGGTGCCAAGTATTTGGGTTCCCCGTTCGATATTCATGGCGGTGGCATGGACCTCGTCTTCCCGCACCACGAGAGCGAGATAGCACAGTGTGTGGCCTCCACCGGCCACGCCCCCTGCCGCTACTGGATGCACAACAACATGATCACCATCAACGGCCAGAAGATGGGCAAGTCGCTGGGCAACTTCATCACGCTGGAGCAATTCTTTACCGGCGACCACCCCAAGCTCGACCAGGCCTACAGCCCGATGACCATCCGCTTCTTCATCCTCCAGGCCCACTACCGTGGCACGGTCGACTTCTCCAACGAGGCCCTGCAGGCCGCCGAGAAGGCCTACGACCGCCTGATGGACGGCTGGCACCGACTGCAGACACTCAAGGCCGCCGACAAGTCGACCATCACCCTCGACGACTATGCCGCGCGCTGCACCGAGGCCATGGACGACGACCTGAACACGCCCATGGTCATCGCCACGCTGTTCGACGCCTGCCGCGTCATCAACCAGGCCAACGACGGGGCCATCGCCCTCAGCCAAGCCGACATCGACGCCCTGCGGCAGCTCATGCACACCTTCGCCTTCGAGGTGCTCGGCCTGCGCGACAACGCCAGCGGCGATGCCGCCGGAGTCGACCTCACGCCCTACCAGAAGGCCGTCGACCTGCTCCTTGAGGTGCGCCGCAACGCCAAAGCCGCCAAGGACTGGGCCACCAGCGACCTGATTCGCGACCGCCTCGCCGAGGCCGGATTCGACGTCAAGGACACCAAAGACGGCGTCGAGTGGCGCGTCAAGTGACCGCCATCACACATCGTGCATCGTCAACAACACGCCGCGTTTCAAATCAGAAGCGCGGCGTGATTCATTATGCTCACTCAGCCAAGCGGGTCAAAAGGGTCGGAGGTTTTTGATCCGCTTGGCGGGGTGGTCGGGGTTTCACGCATCGTTCGGTGAGAATAATGCTCTGTTGAAATGCAAAACGCCCCCACCTATTTCAATTATTTTAGTTGAAATCTTTTGGTTGTTGCTGGGAGTTTGCTTAATTTTGCAGTCGAAATGGTTCATTTCGTCAACTTGAAATATCAACAAAAAATATATTCAAAGAATGAAACTCAAACTTGCTGCTTTATTGCTGTGCTGGCTGCCGCTTGCGCTGACGGCACAGACAATAAAAATTCAGGGCACGGTGGTCGACGACACCGACGGCACCCCGCTGCCTGGCGTGACCGTGACACTCGAAGGAACGGGGCAGACCACAGCCACCGACTTCGACGGACAGTATGTAATCCAAGCTGACCGCAAGGGCGCGCTTGTGTTCTCCTTTATTGGGATGACCACCGAGCGCCGCTCGTTTGCCGCTTCGAGCACCATCAACGTGCGCATGACCGAGGACACCCAGCTGCTCAACGAGCTGGTGGTGGTGGGTTACGGCACCATGCGCAAGAGCGACCTCACCGGTTCGGTGGCCTCCATCGGCGCCGACAAGCTCAAGAAGACCCCTGCCGCCAACCTCGACCAGGCGCTGCAGGGCCGCGCGGCCGGTGTGACGGTGAACGCCAACTCGGGTCAGCCGGGAGCCGGCGCGCAGGTGCGCATCCGCGGCATCGGCACCGTGAACAACGCCGACCCGGTCTATGTGGTCGACGGCGTGATTTGCAACGACATCAACTTCCTCAGCCCGGCCGACATCGCCAGCACCGAGATTCTGAAGGCTGCCTCGGCCACGGCCATCTACGGCAGCCGTGGCGCCAACGGCGTGGTGCTCGTCACCACCAAGAAGGGCGACACCGGGCAGAGCCACATCAGCTTCGACATGTACGTGGGTCTGCAGAACCGATGGAAGAAACTCGACCTGATGGACCGCGACGAGTTTGTGAGCACCTATCTGGCCCTTAACGGCCGCACCGCCGAAGTCAACCGTTTCAACGATAAGGGCTTCAACGAGTGGCTGCAGCAGTACAAGCTCGGAAGCGACCAGCACTTCGCCGTGGCGAAGACCGAGCGTTATCCCGACGGCCTCGACTACTCCGCCATCAGCACCGACTGGCAGGACGAGGTCTTCGCCACAAACGCCGTGATCCAGAACTACCACCTGAGCATCGACGGCGGCACCGACAAGGCCAACTACTCGTTCAGCGGCAGCTGGTTCGACCAGGACGGCATCATCCGCAGCAGCGACTTCAGGCGCCTCACCCTCAGGGCCAACACCTCGTTCCAGGTGAAACCCTGGTTCAAGATTGGCGAGAACCTGAGCTACGTGTACAGCTGGGGCCGCAGCACGAGCGCCGACGAGGCCAACGCCGACAGCAACCTGCTCTCGCAAGCCATCTCGATGGCCCCGTGGGACCCCACCCACTATCCCGCCGGCGCCATCAACAACAAGGGCGTAGACATGAGCGGACGCATCGCCGCCCCGAGCAACAACAAGAACGTCTACAGCCCCATGAGCAGCATCAACGTGAGCAGCCCGCGCAACGTCTACAGCCGCTGGATTGGCGACATCTACGCCGAAATCACCCCCTGGGAGTGGCTCACCTACCGTGCCGACGTGAGCTACGACGACGTGACCTACAACCACCGCCTGTTCAAGGAAAAATATGAGGTGTCGGCCTACGACCAGAGCGACAAGAACTACCTGGAGCGCAGCCTGGCGCACTACACCACCCTGGTGTGGGAAAACACGCTCACCTTCAAGAAGCAGCTCGCTGCCGACCACTACCTCAACGCCATGGTGGGACAGACCACCGAGGAGTTCAACTGGTACCAGATCAGCGGCTCGGGCAACTCCATCAACAACCCCGTGCCTCGCAACTGGTTCCTGGGTCAGACCACCGAGACCAACCCCGCCGGCGACAGCGTGGACCGCACGCGCCGCATGTCGTGGCTCGGACGTGTGCACTACACCTTCAAGGACCGCTACATGGCCACGTTCAACTTCCGCGCCGACGGCTCCAACAAGTTCCCCGAGAACACCTGGGGCTACTTCCCCTCGCTGGCGCTGGCCTGGCGCATGAGCGAGGAGCCCTGGCTCAAGAACGTCGGCTGGCTCGACAACCTCAAGCTGCGCGCCGGCTGGGGACGCATCGGTAACGACAAAATCGGCAACAACGCCTTTGTGACCACCATCTTCAACACCGGCCCCACCTTTGTGGGCTACTCGCTGGGCGGTGACGCCGACACGCCGGGAGCCACCGTGCTCATCTATCCCAACCAGGGCGGCCTGTGGGAAAAGACCGAAACGTGGAACCTGGGTGTGGACGCCAGTGTGCTGCGCGGCCGCCTCACCGCCACCGTGGAGCTCTTCCAGCGCGACACCAAGGACATGATTGTCAGCAAGATGATGCCCGCTCAGATGGGTCAGCGCTACAATCCGCAAATCAATGCCGCCACCGTGCGCAACCGAGGCCTTGAAATCACCCTCGGCCACCAGAACACGCTCGGCGACTTCCACTATGCCATCGACGGCAACCTGTCGATGATTCAGAACAAGCTCACCCACCTCAACGGCGGCACCCCGTTCTGGGTCGACGGCGTGCGCTACAGCGACGAGGGCCTGGGGCTGTTCACCTTCTGGGGCTATGAGTACCAGGGCGTGTTCAACACCCAGGAGGAGGCCGACGCCCACTGGCACGGCTATGCCGATGCCGGCGAGGCCAACCCCTTCCACGCCGGCGACGCCATCTACACTGACCTCGACGGCGACGGCCGCCTCACCGACGACGGCGACCGCAAGGCCCTCGGCAACCCCTTCCCCTGGCTCAGCTACGGCCTGAACCTGAGCGCCGACTGGCGCGGCTTCGACCTGTCGCTCTTCTTCCAGGGTGTGGCGGGCAACGAAATCTACAACATGATGCGCGTGCGCACCGAGTACAACGGCACGTCGAGCCAGCTCAGCACCGCCATGCGCGACGTGTGGACGCAGGCCAAGGCCGACGAAGGCATCTTCGGCTCCATTCCCAACCCCAACGGCAACAGCTACAACCGCTCCACCAGCAGCCGCTTTGTGGAGAAGGGCGACTACCTGCGCCTGAAGAACGTGCAGCTCGGCTACACGCTGCCCAACAGCCTGGCCCACAAGCTGGGCATGAGCAAGTGCCGCCTCTATGTGAGCGCCAGCAACCTGCTCACCTTCACCGGCTACAAGGGCTACGACCCCGAGGTGGCCGGCGGTGTGGACTGGGGCAACTACCCGCAGTCGCGAACCTATATGTTTGGCTTGAACCTGTCGTTTTAAATAAATAGGAGCTAGTAAAACTAGTAAAAACTAGTTCAACTAGAAATACTAGGTAGGCTAGAAAACTAGAAAAAAAACAATCAAGATGAAAAAGATTTCAGCATATGCCGTCTTGCTCGCAGCCTCGCTCTCGCTGAGCTCCTGCAACGACTGGCTCACCGAGGAGACTCCCGGCTCCAACAAGATTGAGGACTACTTCGTGAGCAGCGCCACTGCCCTCGAGGTGGTCAACGCCACCTATGCCCCGCTGGGGTGGGAATATGGCGGCAGCACCACCTACTACAGCGAGTGGTATATCGGCGACATTGTCAGCGACGACGCCCTCAAGGGCGGACAAGGCACCACCGACATGGCGGTGGCCTACGACATGGAGAACTTCAAGACCAATCCCGACAACCGCCTGCTGCTCGGCTTCTACAACGCGCAGTGGCAGGGCATACAGCGCTGCAACCTGGCCATCGAGCAGGTGACAAAGATGGACGTGGGGGTCGACGCGCAGTTCACGCAGGAACTCAAGGACCGTCTCATCGCCGAGGCCACCTTCATGCGCGCCTACTACTACTTCCGCCTGGCGCGCGTGTTTGGCGGAATGCCGTTCATCGACTATGTGGTCGACAGCAGCAACAAGTTCAACTTCAAACGCGAATCGCAGCTTGACACCTACGCATTCATCATCCGCGACCTGGAGTCGGCCGTCGAGGCCCTGCCGCTCAAGTCGAAATATGCCGCCGCCGACATGGGCCGCGCCACCCGTGGCTGCGCCCAGGCCATGCTGCTCAAGGCCAACCTCTATCTGGCCGGATTCCAGCAGCAGCAGGGTGTCGACGCCACCGCCGCCCTGAAGGCCGCCAAGCACTGGGGCGAGGAAATCATGCAGAGCGGCGAGTACGACCTGGTGCCCACCTATTTCGACAACTTCACCCTGGCCGGCGAGAACGGCAAGGAGAGCGTGCTCGAAATCCAGTATGTGGAAGACCCGCGCAGCGACTACGGCGAGGGCGAGGGCTTCACGCGAGGCACGTTCACCTTGATCATGCAGCGCCCGCGCTCCGGCTTCAACGACAGCGAGACCGGATGGGGATTCGACCGCCCCACGCAGAACCTCTACGACGAGTTTGAGGAGGGCGACCCGCGTCGCGACGCCACCATCATGCAGCAAGAAAGCGGCGAAGTAGACGAGACCAGCCTCTATTTGGGCAACCGCTACTACAACCGCAAGTACGCCCAGACCACCGACGGTGCTGGCGGCGGCTGGTACCACCTCACTCACCACTCGCGCGGCCCGCTCAACTACCGCCTGATCCGCTACAGCGACGTGCTGCTCATGTATGCCGAGGCCTGCTGCGAGCTGGGCGAGCTGGCGCCCGCCATCACCGCCCTCAACCGCGTGCGTGCCCGCGTGGGCTTGCCGGCCTTCCCCTATGCCGCCACCATCCAGGGCAAGAGCGTCGCCTATGCCTCCAGCCAGGCCGACCTGCGCAGCGCCATCCGTCATGAGCGCCGCGTGGAGCTGGCCATGGAAGGCCACCGCTGGTTCGACCTCTGCCGCTGGGGCATCGCCAAGGAGACCATGGACGCCTACATCGCCGGCGAGACCCAGGAGGTGCGCGACGAGTACGGCATCTTCCAGAAGGGCAAGCACGAGCTCATGCCCATCCCCAGCGAAGACCGCCAGCTCGCCGACGGAGCCCTCGAGCAGAACCCAGGATATTGATGCAAAGCAAGTCCCCCTAAATCCCCCTAAGGGGGACTTGCCATAAAACAATTACACAATTTATTTTGTCATCCCAATGGCAGGACTTCTTGCAGATTGTGGAGGAGAACGAAGAGGTGGCAGGTGATGTGAGCGCTGATGGTGTGGTGGATGTGGACGACTTGAACATCATCATCAACACCATGCTTGGCAAGAACTGAACGTGGATTTTGACTTTACGGTATCTTTTTTGTAAATTTGCAAACTGAAAAGTTTTGAACGATGGAGCAGCAGCGTTATCCCATAGGTGAACAAGACTTCGCCAACATCCGCAACGAGGGTATGGTCTACATCGACAAGACGGCCCTTATTGACACGCTGGTCAAGAACGGGAGCTATTATTTCCTGAGCCGCCCTCGGCGGTTTGGCAAGTCACTGCTGCTGTCCACGCTCAAGTACTACTTCCAGGGCCGCCGCGACCTGTTCGAGGGGCTGGCCATCGACCGGCTGGAAACCGAGTGGAAACAACACCCCGTGCTGCACCTCGACATGAGCAAGGGCAAAGCCATCAGTATCGACCACCTCAATTCTTTGCTTGACGGTAACCTGCATTACTACGAAAACCTTTACCAAATCACCCCCAAGCCAGATTCCAGTTATGGCACGCGCCTGAGCCTTCTCATCCAGACGGCCCACGCGTCCACAGGGATGCCAGTGGTGGTGCTGCTCGACGAGTACGACGCACCGGTGCTGGAGAACCTCGACAAGCCCGGGCAGATGGAGCAGGTGCGCGACATCATGCGCGACTTCTACGCTCCGCTCAAGGGAGAAGCCGAGCGGTTGCGATTCGTGTTCATCACCGGCATCACCAAATTCTCGCAACTGAGCATCTTCAGCGAGCTGAACAACTTGAACAACATCAGCCTGCTGCCGCAGTACGAGGCGTTGTGCGGCATCACCGCCGAAGAACTGGCCACGCAGATGCGCCCCGGCGTGGAACGGCTTGCCGAGCGCGAGGGCGTGACCGCCGACGAAATGCTGGCCATGCTCAAGGAACAATACGACGGCTACCACTTCACCCGCTTTATGACGGCCGACATCTACAACCCGCTGAGCCTGGTCAAGGCATTGGGCAACCAACTTGTTGAGCACTACTGGTTCGACAGTGGCACATCGTCGTGGCTGCTTCGATTGCTCCGAGGCCGCGACATCCTGGTCAACGAGTTGGACGGCAAGGAGGTGGACCAGGACAGCTTCGACCGTCCCACCGAGCAAATCGAAGATTCCACCGCCGTGCTCTACCAGAGCGGCTACCTCACCATCAAGGACTATGACAGCGAGACGCAGACCTACACGCTGGGTATCCCCAACCGCGAGGTGCGCGAGGGCTTGGCGAAATCGTTCATCACCCACATCGCCCCGCGTTCGCAGAGCCGCGAGTGGATGCGCAAGGCCTATTTCGCGTGGCGTCGCGGCGGCAGCCTGGAGGATTTCATGGCCGCATTGCGCGACGTCTACGCCGCCGTCCCCTACGACATTGCCAACGACAACGAACGCCACTATCAGGCTATCCTCTACACGCTGATGGCATCGTTTGGGGCCGATGTGCGCGTGGAGGACCGCACCAGCGACGGCCGCGCCGATGCTGTGCTGCTCATGCCAAAAGACATCTATCTGATGGAGCTCAAGCACGATTCCACGGCGCAGGAGGCCATGGAGCAGTTGCGACGCAAAGACTACGCCGTGAAATACCGCCACGACGGCCGCCCAGTGCATCTGCTTGCCATCAACATCAGTCGAGAGAGCCGCACCATCGATGACTGGCTTGTGGAATGACGTTTCAACGATATTATAAAATTTTAAACATTACAGTTAGTACATCTAGAACAGAGACAACCAAACCAAAAAAACGTCAGCGGCAGCAAGGCCGTGTCGGAAGGCCTGACCGGTTTGTTTTTAGTCCGTTTATTTGTAGTCCCCCCGCGACGGCGCGACGACCCGACCTTGCAGCCAAGATGTTTATTAATAACCCTTTAATTAATAGACAAGATGAAGAAATTCTTTACACTTGCAGCTTTGTTGCTTCTTGGAGGCAGCATGGCCAGCGCCCAGTTCATCACCAAGGCGCTTGATGAGAACGACCAGCCCACGTTCGATTGGAGCAAGGCCGTCAAGTTCATCCCCATTTCCATCAGCAATAGCGTTGGCGAAGCTATGCCCGCCGAGGATGTGGTGTTCGACGCCACCATCGACGACAACCGCAACTTCCTCTATGTGTGGGACGAGACCTACACCGGTGTAGAGCAGGATGGCAGCCTCAACTCCTTCGGCCAGCCCGAGGACCACATCGCCATGGATGTGACCACGTTTGGCTGGAGCGGATGCGGCTTCTGCTCGGTGGGTGAGGCACAAGACTGGAGCGTGCTCGACGACTCGTGGGTGCTGCACTTCGCCATCAAGAGCACCGACAATGCCGGCCACCAGATTGTGGTGGGCGAGAACCACGGTTTCACCCTGGGCGATGCCGAGGTCAACGGCTCGAAGGTGCTTGGCAACTTTGAGCGCAACGGCGAGTGGTACTATGTCGACCTGCCCTACAGTGTGGTGAAGCAACTCGCCGACGTTCCCGTGTGGGGCGACGATGCCACCAACTACCTGGGCAACTACCTCAAGATCCTCTCTGGCGGTGTGCAGGGCACGCAGCTGCGTCTCGACAACATCTTCTGGTACAAGGACAACACCATCGAGGTCGAAGAGCCCATCGACGACGTGTATGTGCTCGGCGAGGTGAACGGCAACAGCTGGGCCCCCAACGTGGGTGTCCACCTGGAGGAGATGGAGGCCGGTGTGTATGTGGGCAACCTCAACACCGACGGCCGCAACGACGGCTTCAACTACTTCGGCTTCACCTCCAAGCTCGCCGAGACCGACGACCAGGGTGGCTGGGACTACATTGCTCCCTACCGCTTCGGTGCTGAGAGCGAGGGCGACTTCTGGGTGACTGAGGATCTCTACGGCCAGCCCCTGACCATCACCAAGAACAACTACCAGGCCTTCCGCTTGCCTCTTGGCGTGTGGGACCTCAAGGTCGACATCAACAACATGACGGTTGTCATCAACAAGCTCGACGTGACTCCCGACATCTACATCCTGGGCGAGGTGAACGGCAACACGTGGGATCCCGCTGTGGGCGTGCAGATGGAGAACGTGAGCGATGTGGAGTATGTGGCCAACATCGAGTGCGACGGCCGCAACGACGGCTTCAACTACTTCAGCTTCACCAAGCGCTTGGCTCAGGAAGGTGAGACGTGGGACGATATCGCCGACTACCGCTTCGGTGCTGTGAGCGAGGGCGACTTCTGGGTGACTCCCGAGCAGCTCGGACAGCCCATCTCCCTCACGGGCGAGAACGGACAGGCTCTGAAGATTGCTGCCGGCAAGTACAGCCTCAAGCTGAACATGGCCGAACTCACGCTGGTGATCACGAAGAACGGCATCCTGGGTGACCTGAACGGCGACAACGCTGTGGATGTCGACGACATGAACATCATCATCAACATCATGCTTGGCAAGGCCGACCAGACCACTGCCGCCGACCTCAACAACGATGGCGCTGTGGATGTTGACGACATGAACATTATCATCAACATCATGCTCGGCAAGAACTGATTTTAAATTCCTGTTATCGGTTTTCGGCATCAATGTCGGTGCCGAAAACCGATAACTTATAACTGATTATGAAAAAAGCATTCCTCCTTCTGGCCGCTGTGCTGGTGGCCTCGACGGCTCTGGCGCAGCCCGCCCGCAGCTACAAGCGTGGCGTGAGCGAGAACTCGTTCACCTATCCCGCCGAGATTCACGCCCTCTCGCCCGGCGTCAGCTGGTTCTACAACTGGGGCAACACGCCCAACCGTCAGGTGGCCGACGTGGTGGGGCCCGGCACCGAGATGGAGTTCGTGCCCATGATTTGGAGCGCCAGCTTCAACGAGCAGGCGCTGCGCACCTACCTCACCGAACACCCAGGCGTGAAGTATCTGCTGGGCTACAACGAACCCAACTTCCGCTCGCAGGCCAACATGACCCCCGACAGCGCCGCCCGGCTGTGGCCCATCGTCGAGCAGCTCGCCCGTGAGTTCAACCTCAAGCTGGTGGCCCCCGCGCTCAACTACAGCGGCGAGGCCCTCGCCGACGGACGAGTCTACCAGCCTGAGCAGTGGATGGACGCATTCCTGGCCGCCTATCCCGAGGCGCACTTCGACTACCTCGCCCTGCACTGCTACATGAACGACCACAAGCCACAGCTTGAGTACGTGGAGAATTTCGCCAAAAAGTATGGCAAGCAGGTGTGGCTCACCGAGTTCTGCGCTTGGGAAGGAACGGTCGACAGCACCTATCAGAAGCGCCAGATGGTGCGCAAAATCCAAGACCTGGAGCTCAGCCCCTACGTCTACCGCTACGCCTGGTTCAAGGCGCGCGGAACGGCCACGGCACCCTACTACCGGCTCATCATCCCGCCCAATGTGCGCACGGGCCTGCCCGAGCCGGGCACACTCTCCGATGCCGGAAAAATCTACACCTACATGTCGTCGTTCGACACCACCTACTTCTACCGCCCTGGCGAGGTGATTGCCGCCAAGGACTTCATCTACAGCTCCGACGGTGTGGATGTGGAGCTGAACACCGACACCGAGAGCGAGCAAGTGCTGCAAGTGGGCAAATTCGACGTCTACGCCCAGCTCGACTACCTCGTCGACATCCCCTATGCCGGCGACTATACCCTCGAGCTGCGCTTGGCCAGCCGCAAGTTCCTCTTCGACCCCAAAATCCGTGTCGAAATCGACGGTGAGTCCATCACCGAGCAAGTGCTGCCCGCCACCGGCACCGTCGACAACACCTGGGCCACCCAGGAGCTCAACCACCTCACGCTACCCGCCGGACGGCACACCCTCACGCTCAAGAGCCGCCAAAGCACCACCTGCAAGATAGGCTGGCTGAAGCTGGTGGCCGAGAGCGCCATGACCGGCGACATCAACGTCGACGGTGCGGTCGACATCGACGACGTCAACCTGCTGCTCAACGTGGTGACCGGCAAGACCGACGATGCCGGTGTCATAGCCCGTTCCGACCTCAATGGCAGCGGCAACGTCGACGTCGACGACCTCAACGCCATCATCAACATCATCCTCCACAAGGACTGACCGCATCGCGGCGCGCAGCCCCGCCCAAATTGAGCTGCACCTCGAAACAAAAAAAACGGAGCACCAGCACAATGCCCGGTGCTCCTGTCATCCTTGCCGGTAAAATCAAACAATGAAGGACAACTGAGGACAATGAGCGGCAACTGGTCTTATTAGATGAATTCGGTTGCTTGTAAAGCATTGTCCTTTGTTGTCCTTCATTGTCCTTTGTTGTCTGAAATAAGCGCGGCGGAACAGCGGACGGCAAATGTTGGCAAAATTACGCTGCACCTCGGCAATGCAAAAGCAAAAAACTTCGTCTTTTGTTTTGCATTGCGCTCGGTTTGCTGTAATTTTGCAGTGGCGTTGTGCGTCTATTGTGGTGAGCCGGCATTGTGGCCGGTGGAAGTTGTATGTTAACGAACCGAAAGAGATATGGCAAATTTCATTGAAGTGCGCGACGTGGTCAAGCAGTATGACGGCCACATGGCGCTCAACCATGTGAGTGTGGATGTGCCCGAGGGGTGCATCTACGGCCTGCTGGGTCCGAATGGCGCCGGCAAGACGTCGCTGATTCGCATCATCAACCTGATCACGCGCCCCGACAGCGGCACGGTGACGCTCGACGGCCACCTGATTGTGGAGGACGACGTGCGCCACATCGGCTATCTGCCCGAGGAGCGCGGACTGTACAAGAAAATGAAGGTGGGCGACCAGATTGTGTATCTGGCGCGGCTCAAGGGCATGCCCAAGGCCGATGCGCAGCGCGAAATGCTCGACTGGCTCGACCGCTTCGACCTGTCCGAGTGGCGCGACAAGAAGCTCGAGGCCCTCTCGAAGGGCATGCAGCAGAAGGTGCAGTTCATCGCCACGGTGATCCACCACCCTAAGCTGCTCATCTTCGACGAGCCCTTCTCGGGTTTCGACCCAGTGAACGCCGACCAGCTCAAGGCCGAGATTCTGCGCCTGAACGAGCAGGGCAGCACCATCCTGTTCTCGACCCACAACATGGAGAGCGTGGAGGCCGTGTGCGAGCGCATCTCGCTCATCAACCACTCGCAGGTGGTGCTCGAGGGACGGGTGGACGACATCCGCCAGCAGCACAAGAAGAACATCATCGCCGTCGACCTGGCCCCAGGCGCGAAACTGGAGGCCAACGACCGTCTCTTTGGCTTGACACCGCCGCCGCCGGGCAGCCGTGAAACGTGGATCCAGCTGGCCGACGGTGTGGCCGTGCGCGACGCCATCGCCTGGCTCAACGAGCACAACCAGCTGACGGGCTTCCACGAGGTTCTGCCCTCGATGCACGAGATTTTTGTCGAAACAGTAAAAGGATAACCCGCCAAACGTCTGATTCACTATGGAAAAACTGAAACTGATTATCGCACGCGAATACATGTCGACGGTGAGCAGCAAGTCGTTCATCGTGATGACCATCCTGATGCCGGTGCTCATGCTGCTGATTGTGGCTGTTCCGCTGGCGATTGGCTACCTGAACGACGCTGGCAGCGATGTGGAGAAGGTGGCCGTGATCGACGAGACGGGTCGCTACGGCCAGGCCATCAAGGCCACCGACCTCTTTGAGTTTGTGACCCTGCGCGGCGACACCGTGGGAGACCCGCGCCAGTTCTACGACAAGGCCAGCGGCAGCCTGGCGGCTGTGGTGGTGATTCCGCGCGACGTCGACAGCACGGCGCAGGTGACCGTGTTCAGCGACAAGACGGTGAACATGTCGCTCAAGAGCCACATCGCCCGCTCGCTGAGCGACACCATCACCCAAGCCCACATCGCCGCCTATGGCGTGCCCAACCTGCAGAAGATGATTGACGAGGCCAACGTCGATGTCGACGTGAAGAGCGTGAAGTGGAGCGACGACGGCAGTGAGACCGAGTCGTCGACCGAGATTGCCATGGTGATAGGCATGATTCTGGCCTTCCTCACCTATATGTTTGTGCTGATGTATGGCGCCATGATCATGAACGGCGTGATCGAGGAGAAGACCAACCGCATCGTGGAGGTGATTGTGAGCAGCTGCAAGCCGTTCCAGCTGATGATGGGCAAAATCATCGGTGTGGCGCTGGTGGGACTCACGCAGCTGGCCATCTGGACGGTGGTGATGGGTGTCATCACCTCGGTGGTTGGTGCCGTGCTGGGCGTGAACCTGCTGACGATGTCGCCCTCGTCGATGTCGCCCGAAGCCATGGCAGCCATGAACGAGGCGCAGGGCTTCGACATGAGCGGAGTGCTGCAGGCGGTGATGGGTGTGAACTACTTGCAGATTTTCACCTGCTTCGTGCTCTACTTCATCGGCGGTTACCTGCTCTACGCCGCGCTGTTCGCCGCCTTCGGCTCGGCGGTCGACCAGGCCAGCGACGCCTCGCAGTTCACCTCGCCCATCATCATCATCATGATTGTGGCGCTGTATGCTGGCATGGCCTGCATCGAGAACCCCAACGGCCCGATGGCCGTGTGGTGTTCCATCATTCCGTTCACCTCGCCGGTGGTGATGATGGTCCGCCTTCCCTACGACGTGCCCTTCTGGCAGCTGGCCTTGAGTGTGGTGCTGCTCTTTGCCACCGCCGCTGCGCTGGTGTGGGTGGCAGCGCGCATCTACCGCACCGGCATCCTGCTCTATGGCAAGAAGACCAGCTTCAAGGAAATCCTGCGCTGGATCAAGTGAACAAGCCCCGCTAAAGTATGGTGTGCGCGCTTCGCGTGGAAAACTTTCAAAATATGATGATGATGACTGATTGCTTGCACAAACTTCGTTGGGCTGTGGCAGCGCTGTGCCTGCTGGGTGGCCTCACGGCCAATGCCGTCGACTTCGTGGCCGACGGACTGGCCTACAACTTTCTCAACGGCAGCACGGTGGAGGTGACCAGCACGGTGCGCATCGGTGTTGAAATTTATGCCGATTATTCCCAGGGGCTTGAATGGGATTGCCAGATGTGGGTGGTGGATGATGAGCGTTATTATGGCTTGGGCGATCGCGACGCATACCCCAAGGGCGTGAATTATCCCGGCCTCGCAGGGGCGTTGGTGATTCCGGCTCAAGTGGAGTATTGCGGCGCCACCTACACGGTGACGCGGATTTCGGACTATGCTTTTGCGTTCACCGACATCACCAGCGTTGAGCTGCCCGCCACGATTACCGACGTGGGTCAATCCGCCTTTGAGGCGTGTGAGCAACTGTCGGTCGTCTATATCAGCGACCTTGAGGCTTGGTGCCGAATCAACTTCAAGGGCGGTGAGTGGTTCGGACGCACGTGTGCGGGTGATTTCTCTTGGACTCAAGTCGGTGGACTGTTGTCGTCGGGCAACCCCACCGAATACGCCCATCGTTTATACTTGAACGGCAATGAGTTGACCACGGCCGTTGTGCCCGACGGCGTCACGCGGCTGGGTTACACATTCCACAACTGCGCCCACTTGACCGAAGTGACGCTCCCCGCCACAGTGGCCGACCTAGGAGCCTACACCTTTGCCGGCACGGGCATCACCCGTCTGCCGCTCACCGAGGCCATCGACCGGATACCCGATGGGGCGTTCAGCGATTGCCCGAGTCTGCCCGACACGGTGGTCATCCCGGCCAACATCAAATTTATAAACCGTTCGGCGTTTTCCCACTCGCCAATCGACTGCCTGTTTTTGCCAGCCACAATCAGGCTAATGGACATGCGCAGCTTCGAAGCCACAGGTTTGCGCCATATCTTCTCGCCGGCCTACCTCGCCCCATGCACCATCAACACCTTGGATGACCCCCATGGCGGCTGGTCGGCGTTCGACGAAGCGACCTACAGCAACGCCGTGCTGCACATTCCCCCCGGCGCCGATTATGCCGACCGTTACGACGAGGCGACGAATGAATTTATCTCGGGTTGGACGTGGTTCGAGCATATCGAGGAATATGGCGATGTGAACGGCGACAGCCGTGTGGATGTCGACGACCTTAACATCGTCATCAACGTGATATTGGACATGAACCAGGAACCGGCGACCGTGGCCTTGTGCGATGTGGACGGCAGCGGCCATGTGGATGTCGACGACCTGAACCTGCTCATCAACGCCATTCTGGGCGCCGACTGAACAGTAAATAAGCAACCAACCAACAAACAATAGATATGGATTTCACCCCGTTTGCCCGCAACCACTTTTTGAGTCGCCTGCCGCAGCAGGTGCGTTACATCGACCATGCCGATGCGGTGCAGCAGGGTGAACTGGTGTGGCTGGTGGAGCGTGCCGCGCTCACCGAGGTGGGGCGAAGGCACGACTTCTCGAGCGTGCGCACCTATGGCGACTTTGCCTCGCGCGTGCCGCTGTGCCGCTACGAGGACATCCGCCCGCAGGTGATGCGCATGATCAACGGCGAGCGCGACGTGCTCTGGCCCGGGCGCACGATGAACTTCGCGCAGTCGTCGGGCACCAGCGGAGGCAAGAGCAAGTACATCCCCGTCACCGCCGACTCGCTGCGCCGCAACCACTACCAGGGCGCCAGCGATGTGATGTCGCACTACATGAACATCAACCCCGCCACGCGCATCTTCAGCGGCAAGGCGCTGATACTGGGCGGCAGCTACGCCAACGAGCTGCAGCTGCCCCGTGGCGTGGAGGTGGGCGACCTGAGCGCCACGCTCATCAAGTATATGAACCCGATGGCCAACCTGTTCCGCATCCCCAGCAAGCGGGTGGCACTCATGGCCGACTGGAGCCAGAAGCTGCCGCTGCTCGTGGAGGCGAGCATGAATGCCAACATCACCAACCTGAGCGGCGTGCCGTCGTGGTTCCTCACGCTCATCAAGGAGGTGCTGCGCCGCAAGGGGGCCACGAGTCTGCACGAGGTGTGGCCCAACCTGGAGGTGTTCTTCCACGGGGGCATTGATTTCAGTTTCTACCGCAGCCAGTACGAGAGCCTGTGCGACATGAGCCGGATGCACTTCCTCGACACCTACAACGCCAGCGAGGGCTTCTTCGCCGTGCAGAGCGACTGGGGCAGCGAGGCCATGCTGCTGCTGCTCGACGTGGGGGTGTTCTACGAGTTCATCCCGCTGTCGGAGGTAGAGGCCGAGCAGCCGCGCGCGCTGCCGGTGTGGGAGGTGGAGGCCGGCGAGACCTACGAGCTGGTGATCACCGCCTGCAACGGACTGTGGCGCTACCGCGTGGGCGACACCGTGACGGTGCACCAGACACACCCAGTGAAAATCACCATCGCCGGCCGCACAGCGAGCTACATCAACGCCTTTGGCGAGGAGCTGATGGTGCACAACGCCGACCATGCCATCACAGTGGCTTCGCAAGCCACCGGGGCGCAAGTGCGCGACTATACCGCCGCCCCGGTCTTTGCCTCCGGCCACTCGCGCGGACGCCACCAGTGGCTGGTGGAGTTTGATGTGCCTCCACGCGACCTGCGGCAGTTCATCAATGCCGTTGACCAGAGCCTCAAGGAGGTGAACAGCGACTACGAGGCCAAGCGCCAGGGCGACATCTTCCTCGACCCGCCCACCGTGGTGCCCTTGGAAAAGGGCACCTTCGAGCGATGGCTCGCCAGCACGGGCCGGCTGGGCGGGCAGCGAAAGGTGCCGCGGCTGAGCAACGACCGCCGTATCGCCGATGCCCTGCTCTTGATGAATCAAGCCGCCCGCGAAGAGTGAATTGCGCACCAAAGCGATTCGGGCAATGAATACACAAAAACACGAGATAATGAAAAAGAGAATCCTGGCCAGTGTGCTTCTGGCCGCCATCGCGCTGCTGCCCTCGGCTGCAGCCGTCACCCCGCTTTACCTCGACGAGCGCCAACCCATCGAGCGCCGCATCGACGACCTGCTGCCACGGCTGACGCTCGACGAGAAAATCGCCCTCATCCACGCCCAGAGCAAGTTCTCGTCGCCGGGCGTGGCCCGCCTGGGCATTCCCACCTTCTGGACCGACGACGGCCCCCACGGCGTGCGCCCCGATGTGCTGTGGGACGAG
>CAMVDK010000016.1 GCA_947166165.1 uncultured Porphyromonadaceae bacterium | reverse complement strand
ACCTGCTGGGCATGAACATCGACCCCGCCACCCGCACCATCGACGCCTGGCAGTGTCAGCCGGCATGACCGTGCGGCTTGCGATTCTCCGAAAGAATGCCTAACTTTGCAAGTTGAACGAACAATGACCCTGCATCATGACTGACTTGATTTACCCCGTAGGCGAGCAGGACTTCGCCAACGTGCGCAACGACCAGATGGTCTACATCGATAAGACCGAGGTGCTCTACCGCCTCGTGAAATCGGGCAAATATTACTTTCTGAGCCGTCCCCGTCGGTTCGGCAAGTCGCTGATGCTGTCCACGCTGCGCTACTACTTCGAGGGCCGGCGCGAGCTGTTCGAGGGGCTGGCCATGGGCCGCCTGGAGCAGCAGTGGACGGCGCACCCGGTCATCTACCTCGACATGAGCCTGTGCAAGGCCGTGAAGCTGGAGTTCTTCCTGTCGATGATGAACGACATGCTCGCGGACTATGAGCGCGACTACGGCATCCCGACCGTTGCCGCCGACAGCTACGGCACCCGCCTCAAGCGGCTGATCAACACCGCCTACGAGCGCACCGGCCAGGGGGTGGCGGTGCTCATCGACGAGTACGACGCTCCGCTGCTCGACTCGACCGGAAAACCCGAGCAGCTCGACGAGATAAGAGGCTACGTTCGCGACCTCTACAGTCCGCTCAAAGGCCTGGCGGCGCGGCTGCGCTTCGTGATGCTCACGGGCATCACCAAGTTCTCGCAGCTGAGCATCTTCAGCGAGCTGAACAACCTGCTGAACATCTCGATGCTCCCCGACTACGAGGACATCTGCGGCATCACCGAGCACGAGATGCTCACGCAGCTGCGCCCGGGCATCGAGCGCATGGCCCAGAGCCAGGGCATCACCTTCGACGAGTGCGCGGCAAGCCTCAAGGAGTACTACGACGGCTACCACTTCAGCCGCCGGTTGACCGACATTTACAACCCCTTCAGCCTGATCGCTGCCCTGTCGACCAAAGAACTCGGCCTGCACTGGTTCGGCACCGGCACGCCCACATGGCTGCTGGAATTGCTGAAGCAGTTCCGTTTCGAAATCACCGACATGGACAGCATCGTGACCGATGAGTCGCGTTTCGACAAGCCCACCACGCAGATCACCGACGTGGTGCCAGTGCTTTACCAGAGCGGCTACCTCACCATCAAGGACTACGACGACGGCATTTACTACCTGGGCATCCCCAACAAGGAGGTGCGCATCGGGCTTGGCAAATCGCTGACCGAATACACCACTCCCGAACCACTCGAGCGAAAGACGTATCTGCAGCTGGCCTACACGAAGCTCGTGCGCCAGGGCGACCTGGACGGGTTCATGTCGCGTCTGACGGACTTTTTCCACAGCATCCCCTACGATGCCACGGTGGCCAGCGAGAAGCACTACCAGTCGGTGCTTTACGCTGTGCTGGCCTCGTTCGGGGCCGACGTCATGGCCGAGGACCGCACCAGCGACGGCCGCGCCGACATCGTGCTGCGCCTGCCCGGCGGCATCTATGTGGTCGAGCTCAAGTACGGCAAGACGGTGGCCGAGGCCATGGAGCAGCTGCGCCGCAAGGACTACGCCGCCAAATGGCGCGGCGACGGCCGCCCGGTGCACCTGCTGGGCATGAACATCGACCCCGCCACCCGCACCATCGACGCCTGGCAGTGCTGTTGAGCGTCATGCCAGTAATGCAAAATATTGAAAAAATATTATAATTGGTGGTTTTGATTCTACCAATAATTAGTAACTTTGCCGCTCGTAAAAGAAAGGGTAGACCGAGCTGCATTTGGGCCACGGCTGGTCGACAGCCCCAATTGTGAAGATTGTTTAGGCCCGATATGAAGAACTTTTAAAATCAAATTATTGTATGAGGAAGCTGAATCTGTTTTTCCTCGCGATGGTCTCGGCCCTGGCTGTGAATGCCAGCGTCGTGTCGCCCTATGTGGCCGACTTCAACACCATCGTGGACGCGAGCAACGAGGAATTCCGCGCTGCACCCGGGTGGGGACACCTGGTGAGCAAAGGCACCTATGCCTCGCAGAAAGTGACTTACACCTATCTGGCCGATGGCGGCGTTGATGGCTCGGGTGCATTCCAAGCCGGCAACCAGTACTATCAGGATTGGATTTGGGGCGATGGCGAAGAAGTGGAACTCAACGACCTGCTCGTGACACCCGCTGTGAGCGGCACCGTCAGCCTGCAGGTGAAGAAGGCCACCACCAGCGGTAATATCCGCTTCTACAAAGTCACCAAGCAGGACGGTGCCTACGTGCGCGGCGACCTGATCCCCTTCGAGGACCCCGGACTGGTGAGTTTCGACTTCACCGAGGTGGAGCTCACCGGCATTGAGGATGGCACGCTCATTGGCATCCGTGCCGAGAATGTGATTATCGACGACTTCACGGCCACCAGCGCCGACGTCGTGCTTTCGAAGGGCCTCACGATAGCCACCGTCACCCCGGCTGTCGACGCACTGACCATTGACTGCGACGAGAACAACCAGTTCACCGTGGCCGCCACGGTGGTGCTCAAGAACACCGGCGAGGTGACCTTGACCCCCGGCGACGAAGGCTACACGCTGAGCATCGCCCTGATGATGCCCGGCGAGGGCAACGACTATGTGGTGGAGCGCCTGCTCGTCACCGACCCCGTGGGTGTGACCCTGGAGCCCGGCCAGCAGAGCGACCCCATCGCCATCAGCGCCACCATCGACGAGGCCAGCATCGAGCCTCAGCAGGGCAGCACCACCAAGGGACGCCGCTACGACGTGGTTGAGGGAGTCACCGGCACCAACAAGGGCATCAAGAACTACACCCCCGTTCCCTATGCGCCCATCGCAACCCTCTACAACCACGACGCTCAGGTGCTGGAGAATGGAGGAACCCAGCAGTTCGGCCTGGCCACGGCAGCCGTCACGCGCAACATCACCATCGCCAACGATGGTGCTGCGCCGATGAACATCACATCGATTGTTGTGGAAGGTGAGGGCTTCACCACCACCACCGCTCCCGTCACCGTGGCCAAGCACAGCGCGCTCGACATCGAGGTCACGCTGGCCAGCCAGCAGCCCGGCGTGAAGAACGGCACGCTCACCATCAAGGGCGAGGGCATCGACGACCAGGTGGTCAACCTCACGGGCGAGGTGCTCGACCCCAGCAAGTGGTATGTCGACTTCGAGGACGGCCAGATTCCTGCCAACATGATCAACATGGGCGGCTGGGCCACCAGCAACAAGCTCGTGGTGGGCGACAACAGGTACTACGCCAACAACGACGGCGAGCAGCCCACCAAGCTCATCTCGCCGCGACTGCTGGTTGCCGAGGGTGAGACGCTCAGCTTCGACGCCGCCCGCAACTATGGCAGCACCTCGATGGTGGAGGTCTACTACTCGACCGACCGCGAGGATTGGACGCTGCTGCGCACCCTATCGATCGACGCCGACAACGATGCCGACCGCCTCTCCAGCGAGTACTCCGGCACCGCCTGGGGCAGCAACACCAAGTATGTGTTCACCCGCTTCACCGTCGACAACGTGCCCGCCGGCGAGGGCTACATCGCCTTTGCCGCCGGCAATGCCCGCATCGACAACATTCTGGGCTTCAGCGTGGCGCAGGTCGAGCACGATGCCTTCATCACGGCCGTCAATATGCCTGCCGTGGGAATGGTGAACAACACCATGACCGCCACCGTGACGCTCAAGAACCTCACGGCCAACGTGGAGGAGGCCGGCTCCTACAAGGGCTACGTCTACTTCTACGAGGGCGAGGAGTTTGAATGCATGGCCGAGGTCGAAGGCGAGGAGATTGCCGCCAATGGCGAAGTCACCTACACCTTCAGCATCCTGCCTTCGCACGCCGGCACCTTCGAGGCCCGGTTCAGCTTCATCAGCAACAATTACTTCCTGCCGGGCGACAACGGCTTCCAGACCGTAGCCACTGTCCCGGTGACCATCAACGAGGAGAGCGCCACGCGCGACGTGGTGGTGGGCACCAGCAACGACGGCGAGAACCGCAACGCCGCCCCGCTGAACCTGTATAACAACAACAGCGAGAGCGAGACCGTCTACACCGCCGAACTGCTTGGCATCGCTGCCGGAAGCAAGATCACGCGCATCGCCTTCAAGGGTCACGGCTCCAGCGCAAAGAGCTTCAACGGCACGCTGAAGGTGTGGCTCGAGAACACCTCCGACGCCACCCCGCAGAACGTGCTGCTCGATGCCGACAAGATGGCGGCCATGACCAGCATCTACGACGGCAGCTATGCCTACAATGTGACCAAGACCGATGCCGACATTGTGGTCGTGGAACTGGCTGAGCCCTTCGTCTACACCGGCCAGAACCTGCGTGTGTGCCTGCACTCCGAGAGCAGCAGCTGGGCCACCACCTACTTCCAGCACGACACCAGCGTGACCGGTCAGAGCGTCTACCGTTCGAGCGACTATTCGCTGAGCAGCAACTTCCAGGCCAGCGCGCTGCCGGTGATGTATATGACCGTGAGCACCGAGGCCCTGACCTATTCGGGCACCGTGACCGACGTCGACCAGCAGCCCGTGGCAGGTGCTGTGGTGACGCTCACCGCCCGCGATGAAGAGCCTGCCGAGCCCGAGCAGCCCGAAGGCCTGCGTCGCGCGCTCGATGCCAAGGTGACCTACACCGGCATCACCGACGCCGAGGGTCGCTTCGAGATTCCCGTGGTGCAGTCGGGACGCAGCTACGATGTCACCGTCACTGCCGAGGGCTACAAGCCCGCTACCGGCCAGCTTACCTTTACCGACGGCGAGCCCCAGATGGCCAACTTCGTGCTCGAGCCCGAGGATGTGACGGCCATCACCGATGTGGAGGTTGCCGCCATCGACCGCAACGCACCCATCTTCGATGTGATGGGCCGCCGCGTGGTGGGCACCTTGACCCCGGGCATCTACATCCAGAACGGACACAAGTTCCTCGTCAAGTGACGCGCACTGCATGACGTGCGGCCATCTGCCGCACCCGACCACAGTCAATAAGCAGGGGCGCCACGGCCATCAACGGTCGCGGCGCCTCTTTCAGGTTAATTGATAGTGGTTATGAAGAAGATGCTATTGAGCCAAGATGATGTTGAGAATCATGTTCAGGTCCTCGATGTCGACCGTTCCGCTGCTATTGACGTCGGGGTCGCTTGCGCACTCGTCGGCTTCAAGGTTCTCGAGGATGACGTTGATGATGATGTTCACGTCGTCGATGTCGACCTTTCCGTCGCCGTTGAGGTCGCCGGTCACCTCGCCGCCGAAATCAACGTCGACGGTCGCCCAGTTTTCGAACTGCTGCCAGAACGGTGCCGCTTGATAGTCGGCAAGGCTGACGGTGGGCACGGTGACCAGCGCATTGGTATAGTCGGCTGCGGCAAAGGTCGACGCGATTGTGGGCGGTTCCTTGGCCAGGCAGGTGATTTTGGTCAGCGTGCCGATGGTGCCCACAGCCGAGCTGCGGAACTCCTTCATCGACTTGGGCAGATTCATCTCGGTGAGCTTCACCTCGCGGCAGGCCTGATAGCCCAGTGCGTAGACGCCCTCGGGCACGTTGAGCACCTTGCTGGGCAGGGCGGCGGGAACGCCCACGAGCACCGTGGGCTGGTTGTGGTCGCCGTCGTAGTCGGGGGTCTGTTCCAGGTCGGTGGCGCCTGTGGTGGCGTAGACCGAGCCGTCGATCACCTTGAAGTGCGGGCAGCTCTCGGGAATGTTGATGGTTTGCAGCGCAGTGCAGCCCACGGCCGGGTTGCCGCTCATGCATTCCAGGGTGGAGGGCAGGTTGAGCGTGGTCAAGCTCGTGCAGCGGAAGAAGGCGTTGCGGTAGAGCGTCTTCAAGCCTTCGGGAATGGTGACGGTGGTGAGCTTGTTGCAGCGCGTGAAGGCCGATGTGCGGATTTCTTGGAGATTGTTGCCGCCGGTGATTTGCGTCAGCTCGGTGCAGCCGCTGAAGGCCATGTGGCCCACCACTTTCACGTTCTTGAGGTCGATTTTGGTGATGGGGTCGTCGAGGAAGCAGGTGGAATCGAGAAGCTCAACGGTGCTCGACAGGTTCACCGTGGTGAGCGCCTCGCAGCTGGCAAACGACATCAGCCCCAGACGCTTCACGCCTTCGGGAAGGGTGAGGGTCTTGAGCGAAATCAGGTAGAAGAACGAGTGCCCGGGCAGCTCGGTGAGTCCGCTTGGCGACGCAAAGCTCAGATTGGTCACGTTCACGCATCCGCAGAAGGCCGACGTTCCCAATTCGGTGACCGACGAGGGGATGGTGATTTTCGAAAAGTTGGTGCACTCGTAGAAGGCTGCTCGGCCGATGCGCGTGACGGTGTTGGGGATAGTGATGGAACCCAATTTGCTGTTCATGTAGAATGCAAAGTCGCCAATCTCGGTGATGCAGTTCGGAACGGTGTAGCTGGGGCTGCTGAACCAGCTGCTGCTGCCCTTCCCGCCGGGGTAGCTGACCAGGGTCTTCTTGTCCTTGGTGGCCAGCACGCCGCTCGACCCTGTGCCGTCGCTGTCGGTGAGGTGGGCAAAATAGGGATTGCCGGCATCCACCGTGAATCCGGTGGTGAACTTGTTGCCGGCAAAAGCAGCTTCGAGCAGATACTGCACGTTGGGGCCGAGTGTCAGGCTGCTTCCCTCGGCAGCATCGAACGCGTAGGAACCGATGGTGGTGATGGTGGACGGCAGCGTGACAGCCCCGCTGAACTTGGCTTTGGCAAACGCCCCGTCGGCAATGCCCACCACTGTGTAGGTCTTGCCACCGTAGCTCACCGTGGTGGAGAAGTTGCTGTTGCCGATGCCACTGTACGATGCATCTTCGCCCTTGGGCATGATGATAGCCGTGTTGCTGTCCCATTCGCGGTAGTTGAGCCCGTTCACGGTGAAGTCGGCGGCCAGCGCCGCTCCAGCCGAAAGCAGGAGACAGCACATGATGAGTAGTTTTTTCGTCATAGTTTTTGAGGGGTTGGGTGGTAACTTGTTTGTAATAGGAATTAAAAAAACGCACAAAGGTACAATAAAATTTGAGAAAACGAAACGAATTAGGTGAAAATTTTGAAGAATCAGAGTTTTTTGCTATTCTTTTTATTGCTTTCGGTGTGTAACACGCAAGGCTGCATGGGCGAGCGGGTGGCGTTGTCAACGTGGCCGGCATTGCGCCGGCCTGCGCATGCCGATAGATGGATTGTGGCTTTTGAATCCAACAAAAGGCCTACCGAAAAGTGCCGTTTTACATTTTTTGGCACAAAAAGCATTCTGCTTTTAAGAAATGTGACCTAACTTTGCAAACAATTATACGCAGATAGATAATCTAGTGTTTAACTATAAATTTTTAATGACATGAAGAAAGTATTTACCTTTGCTATTGCCAGCTTGCTGGCATTGGGTGCTTTCGCACAGACCAACCTGGCCGAAGGTTGCACGTCGATTGCCACGTCGGGCGAGGCCGCCCTGGGCAACGACGGCAGCACGGGCACGCGCTGGGAGTCGGCACACGGTGTCGACCCGCAGCTGTGGCAGGTCGATCTGGGCGAGGCCAAGCAGTTCAACACCATCAACATCACATGGGAGGGCGCCTATGCCAAGTCGTTTGAGATTATCGGTGGCAACACCGTGAACGCCGAAGGCTACATCGACGGCGGCACCGTGCTGGCCACGGTCACGAACCAGACGCTGGGCTCCAACCTGGTGCAGTCGATTGCGCTGGGCGACCAGACGTATCGCTATGTGCAGTTCAAGGGCAATGAGCGTGCCACGCAATGGGGCTACAGCTTCTTTGAACTGCGTGTCTACAACCTCGAGGGAGGCCTGGCTCTGACCACCATGAACCTCAGCGCGGCTGCGGGCGAGACCCCTGTGGGCACTCCCCTGGCGCTGACACTCAGCGGCGCCGACCAGCTGGGCGGCGACATGGCTGTGGGCGAGGTGGAATATGTGGTGAGCAACGCCACCGTGGGCGCAGTGGAGAATGGCATGTTCGTTCCCGCCGCTCCCGGCACCACCACCGTGAAGGCCGTGAAGGGCAATGTGGAGTCGAACGAGATCACCATCAACGTGCTCGCCGGACAGAAGATTGACCTCTTCACCAACTACAACCTGCGCGTCTACAACCTGGGCCTGGCCACCGATGCCAGCAAGGTGGGTGCCTTCGACGACAACGATGCCAGCACCTGGGACATGCTGGGCAAAACCACTGGCGCCGATGAGGCCAGCCGCACCTACGATGTGGGCTTTATCGCCGACCTGCGCGGTGTGTACAACCTGTCGAGCATCGCCATCCACTTCGAGGGCGCTTGCTCCGAGGCGTTCACTTTGGCCTTTGCCGGCAACGACGGCGTCTTTGGCGATGCCGCTTACAGCGGCGGTGCCGCGGGCATCAACAACCACACCGAGACCTTCGGCGGTGCCGAGGGCGTGCGGTATGTGAAGTTCCTCAGCACCAAGGCTGCCACCGAGTGGAGCGTGAAGATTTTCGACTTCGCGGTCTATGGCACCAAGGTGGCCGACGTCACCGACACTGAGGCTCCCGCCATTAGCAGCGTCACCGCAGAGAGCGACGACAACAGCGTCACGCTCAACATCACCGCCACCGACAACGCGTCGAAGTATCTTGCCTACGACATCAACGGCACCATCTATGCGCTGGGCACCAGCGTGGCCGGGCAGAGCAATGCAGTCACCATCGGTGACTTGAACGGCAACACCCAGTATACATTCGACATCAAGGCTGTCGACGCCTTTGGCAACTACTCGGAGGTTTACTCTGCCACCGTGAGCACCACCGGCGAGGCATTCGTGCTGACCGCCGCTCCCGCGCCCACCGTCGACGCCGAGAACGTGAAGTCGCTCTACAGCAACGCCTACACGCCCGCCACCACTTACCAATATGGCTGGTGGGGCCAGGCCACGGCTGTGGGCACCGAGACTGTCGACGGCGACGAGATGCTCAAGCTCACCAACTACAACTACCTGGGCTTTGAGTTCGCTCAAGACATCGACCTGAGCGACATGGAATACATCCACATCGACATCCTGCCCATGCAGGAAATGAGCTTCGGCATCACGCCCATCATGCGCAACGCTCCCACCGAGAATTCCACTCTCGTCGGCACGCTCAACGTGAAGGAGTGGAACAGCATCGACATGCCGCTGAGACAGCTCGGCCTCAACTATGACGACAACACCGCATTCCAGCTCAAGATCGACCGCGGTACGGGTAGCGAGGTAGTCTACATCGACAACATCTACTTCTACAAGACCGCCGGTGAGACCCCCGCCGAGGTGACTGCTATCACCATCGAGGCTTCGGCTAGCGAGGTGGAGGCCGGAAAGACGCTCCAGCTCACCGTCAAGGATCAGAATGGCAACGTCGTGACCGACGGCCTGACCTTCGCTTCGAGCAACGAGGCTGTCGCCACCATCGACGAGGCTGGTCTGATTTCCGCCATCGCCGAGGGCAACGCCACCATCACCGCCACCTATGTGGCCCCGCAGGGCGCCGGCGCTCCCTTGCGCGCCGAAGGCGACCCCATCACCGCCGAGTTTGAACTTACCGTCACCCCGGCTTCGCAGCCCGTCGATGGCCAGGTGCTCACCGCCGACGGTCACACCGTCACGCTCGTGGGTATCCACTACACCGACACCGACAACTACGAACTCTCGATCTACAGCGACGAGGTGATGACCGGTCTGGGCGGCTCGTTCTGGTATCTCAACGACCAGCCTGGCAACGACATCCGCGCCAACATGACCATCAGCCCCGACGGCCACACCATCACCTGCACCGCCACGTCGACCACCGACCCGCAGATCTACACGCCGCTGTACGTCCTGATGCCGGGTGAGGTGAACTTTGGCCAGGTCACCATCAACTGGATTGAGACCGGTGCTGTGACCGCCATCACCGACATCGCCACCAATGGCACCAACGCCGGTGCCGTCTACACCATCGATGGCCGCATGATGCAGCGCACCGCCAACGTCGACGCACTGCCCGCAGGCTTCTACATCATCGATGGCAAGAAGGTTGTGGTGAAGTGATTGAATGAGCCATTAAACCTGTGAATGACGTTCATTCGCAGGCGAATGATAGCGAGCTTCGTGCCGACAGTGGGGCAGACCCCACTGCTCGGCACGAAGTTTTTGTCGGCCATTGCCTTTGTGCTATGCACTTTATTTGCTACCTTTGCAATCGCTAACAAAGTCAAGTCGTAACTATGGAATATATCAGCACCGACATCGAGGGCGTGTGGGTGATCCAGCCCCGGCGCTTCGGAGACGAGAGAGGTTACTTCTGCGAGACGTTCAAGCTCGAGGAATTCCGGCAGCACGTGGGGCCGGTCACGTTTGTGCAGGACAATGAGTCGTTCTCAACCCATGGCGTGCTGCGCGGACTACACTTCCAGCGTGGCGAGTGGAGCCAGGCCAAGCTCGTGCGCGTGTCGCAGGGCCGTGTGCTCGACGTGGCCGTCGACCTGCGCGGCGGCAGTCCCACCTTCGGTCGCCATGTGGCCGTGGAGCTCAGCGCCGGGCAGGGCAACCAGTTCTTCATCCCCCGCGGCTTTGCCCACGGCTTCGTGGTGCTCAGCGACGTGGCCCAGTTCCAATACAAGGTCGACAACGTCTACGCCCCCCAGTCCGAAGCCACGCTCCGCTTCGACGACCCCGCCCTGGCCATCGACTGGCGCATCCCCCACAGCGAGATGCTCCTCAGCCCCAAAGACCGCTGCGGCCTCCCCCTGTCCGACATCGAGCCGTTTTGAATCAAAAGTGGGTCAAAAACCTCCGACCCCATTGACCCGCTTTCGCCCCAAAGTGGGTCAAAAACCTCCGACCCCATTGACCCGCTTGGGTTTACTTTTCGTGTACCTTTTATATATAGTGGAAAAAGTGCACTGATGACGATAGTTTTACTTGTATCTTGTGCGGCGGTGCTGGTGGCCGCTTTGTTTAGGCTGATGGCCGACCGGCGTGCGACTTCGGTGGCAGTGGCCGTTGGGGCGCTTTGCTATTGCGTGGTGTTTGCGCTTGGGGTGCTCCGTCTGTCGGGTGTGCTGCCTGGTGTGGATGACCGGCTCACCAACCAGGGCTTGAGCTATATGAGCAGCTATCTGCAAGGCGGAATGGCTGCTGTGCTTGGGGTGGTGGCGGTGGCGGTCAATGTGTTTGTGGCTTGCAGCATCTGGCTGCGCATGCGCTGGTGGCACTTTGTGGTGTGTGCGGTGGCGGGATTCCTGCTGTCGGCTTGCCTGCTGTCGGTTGTGGCGCCCTATGGGCCGCTCACCACTTTGTTTGGCACGTGCTGTGCGGTGATGGCGGCCACGGGCTACGCGTTGGGGTTGACCTATAAGGAGTTTTGTGTGATAGGCAACAACTATGTGCAGGCCGGCCTGGTGCTGGCTTCGGCGGTGTGGCTGGCCACGGTGGCGTGGCGCGGGCCTGCCGGGCGGGCTGGCGGCGGCGCGTGGTGGGCCAAAGGCCTGTCGTCGCTGCTGGTGTTCGCCTATGCGCTGATGTGCTGCATGGTGTATGCTGCCTATCCACTGCCGCTTGACTCGGCTTTCGACGCTTGTGTGCGCGACCTCTACGACCTAGCGGAGCGATGGCACACGTCCTACTATCACGTCAATGTAGTCATATATATTGTAGCCTTTGTGGCTGCTATAGGTGCCAATGCTGCTGCGGTGTGGCTGTTGCGTCGCCCGGGAGGGCGGCGGCCTGCTGTGGCACTCATGGCGCTCCACCTGCTGGTGCTGACGCTTACACCCACCTTGGCTGTATAGAAGCGATTGAATCTTCGTTAGGTTAAAAATAGTTAATATTATTGCAAATAGAAGCAGAATTGTCTAATTTTGCAGAAAATTAAAGTCGTTTGACGCTCGAATGCGTCTTTTTGTAAGGCGAGATTCAATCAATTGTTTTATCCACTAACAACTACGTATTTATGAAAAAGTTATCATTACTTCTTTTTGCATTGTTGATTGGAGTGGGGGTGCAAGGTGCTCCCATCCCTGCCGACCCGACGGCCGATGAATGGTATGATTGTGGCGATGAGAGCGGTTTCAGCAGGTTCTATTTCACCCTGCCCACCACCGATGTCGATGGCAACGAGCTTAATCGGGAGTTCATCAGCTATAGCATCTTTATCGACAATGGCAATGGTGCAGAACTGTTCACGTTTCCCGCCGATGATTACACTTTCGACCTCTATGGGGATGATATCACCGAGGTTGATTACAGCCTCTACAGCAACGCTGTTGACTTCAACAACTATTATGTCTACTTTTATCGCACCAATACCGAGGGTTATGAACCTCTGTTCACCCAGAACATCGGCATCCAGGTCTACTACACCGTCGATGGTGAACGCAGCGCATCGAACATCGCCTGGCTCTACGAGCGTCCTGTAGAGGACGTGCTCGTTCATGGCGTCGTGGTTGACCAAGACGAGAACCCGCTCGAAGGTGTGATGGTGTGCTTTACACCGGTTGTTGAGGAGCAAGAGGAGGCACCACGGCGTGCCGGAGTTGAGCCCGTGGAAGCAATCACCGACGCCGATGGCCATTTCGAGGCATCGCTGCCTGCCAACCAAGAGTACACGGTTGAGCTTGAATACGGTACTGCGACTCTTGTCTTGAATGTCGTGGTCGAAGAAGAAGATGTCGACATGGAGACCATTGTGATGAACCTTGTTACCACAGCCCTCAACGATGTCAACGCCAATCGTCAAGTGGCTTCGACCACCTACTTCGACATGGAAGGTCGCCAGCTGAACCAGCCCACCGATGGCGTGTTCGTCAAGAGCACACGCTACACCGACGGCACTGTCGTCAACACGAAGGTTGCCAAGTGACACGCCCGCAAGGTGCGCCTACCGGCACCGCGACTTGACTATATCCCCCTCTCTGACCGACGGAGGGGGATTTTTTTGCCATATCTTCGCATTCACCCCCGCTCTCCCGGAATGCCTGCTGGACGGTGGGCGGCTTTATATAATATAAGGTGTGGGCACCGCGTGACGATGACGTGAATCCACCTGATGCGCGTGCTGTGGCGCGAATGGCGCAATGGGGTGATGTGATATTAAAGAAACTTAAATCTTATCAACAGAAATATATTTCCCGATAAATGGTAAGCGGGTGAAGATGACTCGTTTAGCGCAGTGCCGGTGCGTCTGGAGGCGGGAAGCAGGGCGCGTTTGTCGAAAAAATGGGTCAAAAATATTTGGCTGTTAGGAAATTAGTGTGTAACTTTGCACCACTTTTCGCGGTCCAAATTCATGAAATCACGCGCTAATCGACTGATTCAGCGGGTGATGAGTGTGTGCTGAGCCGCTAGGAGTGCATGAATATCAACAATTAAAAACTAAAGTAAAACAGAACTAAGATGCCAACAATTCAGCAATTAGTAAGAAAAGGTCGCACGTCGCTTGAATCGGCCAGCAAGTCGCCCGCTCTGGACGCATGTCCGCAGCGCCGCGGTGTGTGCGTTCGCGTGTACACCACCACCCCCAAGAAGCCTAACTCGGCTATGCGCAAGGTGGCCCGCGTTCGCCTGACCAACGGAAAGGAAGTGAACAGCTACATTCCCGGTGAGGGCCACAACCTGCAGGAGCACAGCATCGTGATGGTGCGTGGCGGCCGTGTGAAGGACCTTCCCGGTGTGCGCTACCACATCGTGCGCGGCACGCTCGACACCGCCGGCGTGGCCGGTCGCACGCAGCGCCGCAGCAAGTATGGCGCCAAGAGGCCCAAAGCTGCCAAGAAGTAAAAGCAACGCGACAAATCCGCACCTTTTTATTACTAAACAAAACAAACCCTAACTTAGTTTTTGATTTTATTGGATTGAACCGGTTGAGTAAATGGCCCCGACCTTTGGCCGTTGAAGAACAAAGCTGACAACAACCAAGCGGACAAAAACTACAATTTTTTGACTTACAACAATGAGAAAGGCTAAGCCCAAAAAACGGATCATCCTTCCCGATCCCAAGTTCGGTGAAGTTCGCGTGACCAAGTTCGTGAACCACCTGATGTATGATGGTAAGAAGAACACGTCTTACCGCATCTTCTACAGTGCCCTCGAGCTGGTGGGCAAGAAGATGGCCAGCGAGGAGAAAGCCCCGCTCGAAATTTGGAAAGAAGCCCTCGAGAAGATCACCCCGCAGGTGGAGGTGAAGAGCCGCCGCGTGGGTGGTGCCACCTTCCAGGTGCCCACCGAGATCCGCCCCGACCGCAAGGAGGCCATCTCGATGAAGAACATGATCATCTTTGCCCGCAAGCGCGGTGGCAAGACCATGGCCGACAAGCTGGCCGCCGAGATCATGGACGCCTACAACGAGCAGGGTGGCGCTTTCAAGCGCAAAGAGGACATGCACCGCATGGCCGAGGCCAACCGTGCTTTCGCCCACTTCCGTTTCTAATCAGCTCCATTGAGGGAAGTAGATAACAGAGAATGACAACTGACCGACAGCTGAAATACACGCGCAACATCGGCATCATGGCCCACATCGATGCCGGTAAGACCACCACATCGGAGCGCATCTTGTACTACACCGGACTGACCCACAAGATCGGCGAGGTGCACGACGGTGCCGCCACCATGGACTGGATGGAGCAGGAGCAGGAGCGAGGCATCACCATCACCTCGGCCGCTACCACCGCCTTCTGGAACTACGGCGGCGAGAAGTACAAGATCAACCTGATCGACACTCCGGGACACGTCGACTTCACCGTCGAGGTGGAGCGCTCGCTGCGTGTGCTCGACGGTGCCATCGCCACGTTCTGCGCCGTTGGCGGCGTGGAGCCACAGAGCGAGACCGTGTGGCGCCAGGCCGACAAGTACAACGTGCCCCGCATCGCCTACGTCAACAAGATGGACCGCGCCGGTGCCAACTTCCTGGAAGTGGCACGGCAGATGCGCGACATCCTGGGTGCCAACCCCTGTCCGGTGGAACTGCCCATCGGTGCCGAGGACACCTTCGCCGGAGTGATCGACCTGATCACGATGAAGGCCCTCTACTGGCACGACGAGACCATGGGCGCCGAGTATGAGAGCGACGACATCCCCGCCGAGCTCCTCGACGAGGCCCAGGAGTACCGCGACAAGATGCTGGAGAAGGTCGCCGAATTCGACGACGACCTGATGGCGAAGTATTTCGACGACCCGTCGACCATCACCGTCGACGAAATCAAGCGCGCCATCCGCAAGGCCACGCTGGCCATGGAGATCGTGCCCATGTTGTGCGGCAGTTCGTTCAAGAATAAAGGCGTGCAGCCCCTGCTGGACGCCGTGTGCGCCTACCTGCCCAGCCCCGAGGACACCGCCGAGGTCACCGGCCACGGCGTCGATGACCCGGAGAAGGTGGTGCGCCGCAAGCCCGAAGCCAGCGAGCCCATGTGCGCGCTGGTGTTCAAAATCGCCACCGACCCCTACGTGGGACGGCTGGTGTTCTTCCGCGTCTATTCCGGCCAGATTGAGTCGGGAAGCTACGTCTACAACAGCCGCTCGGGCAAGAAGGAGCGCATCTCGCGCCTGTTCCAGATGCACAGCAACCACCAGAACCCGATGGAGGTGATCGGTTGCGGCGACATCGGCGCCGGCGTGGGATTCAAAGACGTGCGCACGGGCGACACGCTCTGCGCCGAGAACGCTCCCATCGTGCTCGAGGCCATGGACTTCCCCGCCCCGGTAATCGGCATCGCCGTCGAGCCCAAGACCCAGAAGGACCTCGAGCGCCTCGGCGTGGGCTTGCAGAAGCTCGCCGAGGAAGACCCCACCTTCCAGGTGGAGAGCAACGAGGAGACCGGCCAGACCATCATCCGCGGCATGGGCGAGCTGCACCTCGACATCATCATCGACCGCTTGCGCCGCGAGTTCAAGGTGGAGTGCAACCAGGGCCGCCCGCAGGTGTCCTACAAGGAGACCATCACGCAAGCCGTCGAGCTGCGCGAGGTGTTCAAGAAGCAGACCGGCGGACGAGGCAAGTTTGCCGACATCATCTGCCGCGTGGAGCCCGTCGACCCCGACTTCGAGGGCAGTCTCCAGTTCGTCGACGAGGTCAAGGGCGGCGACATCCCCAAGGAGTTCATGCCCAGCATCGAGAAGGGGTTCAAGAACGCCATGCGCAGCGGTGTGCTGGCCGGTTTCCCGGTCGAGCAGCTCAAGGTGACCGTCATCGACGGCTCGTTCCACCCCGTGGACAGCGACCAGCTGTCGTTCGAGCTCTGCGCCATGCAAGCCTTCCGCAACGCCTGCGTCAAGGCCAAGCCCGCGCTGCTCGAGCCCATCATGAAGGTGGAGGTGGTGACCCCCGAGGAGAACATGGGCGACGTGATCGGCGACCTGAACAAGCGCCGGGGCCAGGTCGAAGGCATGGAGAGCAGCCGCAGCGGCGCGCGCATCATCAAGGCCAACGCTCCGCTGGCCGAGATGTTCGGCTATGTGACCGCCCTGCGCACCATCACCAGCGGCCGCGCCACAAGCACCATGTCGTTCTCACACTATGCCGAGGTGAACCGCGCCATCGCCGAGAAGGTGCTCACCGAGTGCCAGGGACGCGTAGAATTACTGAAATAAATTTTTCATTAAAACAAATATGAGCCAAAAAATTAGAATCAAACTGAAATCTTATGATCACAGCCTGGTCGACAAGTCGGCCGAGAAGATCGTGAGAACCGTGAAGGCAACCGGCGCTGTGGTGAGCGGTCCCATCCCCCTGCCCACGCACAAGCGCATCTTCACCGTGAACCGTTCCACTTTCGTCAACAAGAAGTCGCGCGAGCAGTTCCAGCTCTCGTCGTTCAAGCGCCTGATCGACATCTACAGCTCCACAGCCAAGACCGTCGACGCGCTCATGAAGCTTGAGCTTCCCAGCGGCGTGGAGGTCGAGATCAAGGTCTAGTACCCCGGTCCGGACCGCCTCCCGAGGCAGCAGGAACACGATTCGCGACAAGCGAGAAAAATCAAAACAAACCTACCAAACAATCATCTAAACAAAAAGAGAAATGCCAGGATTAATTGGAAAGAAAATCGGAATGACATCCGTGTTCAGTGCCGACGGCAAGAACGTGCCGTGCACTGTTATCGAAGCAGGTCCTTGTGTTGTCACTCAGGTGAAGACCGTCGAGGTCGATGGTTATGAGGCTCTTCAGCTTGGCTTCCAGGAAAAGAAGGACAAGCACACCACCAAGCCCATGGCCGGACACTTCCGCAAAGCCGGAGTGAAGCCGCAGCGCCACTTGGCCGAGTTCAAGAGTTTCGAAGAGGAACACAAGGCGGGCGACACGCTCACCGTCGACATCTTCGCTGAGAACGACTTCGTCGACGTGGTCGGCAAGTCGAAAGGTAAAGGCTTCCAGGGCGTTGTGAAGCGCCATGGTTTCGGTGGTGTGGGCCAGCGCACCCACGGCCAGGACGACCGCCTGCGCGCACCCGGTTCGATCGGTGCCTGCTCTTATCCCGCTAAGGTGTTCAAGGGCATGCGCATGGCCGGGCAGATGGGCAACAAGCGCTGCACCATCCAAAATCTTCAAGTGATCAAGGTTCTGCCGGAGAACAACCTGCTCGTCGTCAAGGGCTCGGTTCCCGGTTCCAAAGGTTCAATCGTTTTAATTGAGAAATAAATGAAACTCGCAGTATATAACATCAAGGGTGAGGACACCGGCAAGACTGTTGAGCTCAACGACGCGATTTTCGCCATCGCCGAGCCCAACGAGCACGTTGTGTACCTCGACGTGAAGCAGTTCCTGGCCAACCAGCGCCAGGGCACCCACAAGGCTAAGGAGAGAAGCGAAGTGTCGGGTTCGACCAAGAAGCTCGGCCGCCAGAAGGGCGGCGGCGGCGCCCGCCACGGCGACATCAACTCGCCGCTGTTCAACGGTGGCGGTCGCGTGTTCGGCCCGCGCCCCCGCAACTACAGCTTCAAGCTCAACAAGAAGGTCAAGGCGCTTGCACGCCGCTCGGCCCTCACGTTCAAGGCCCAGAACAACCAGATCATGGTCGTCGAGGATTTCAATTTCGAGGCCCCGAAGACCAAAGAAATGGTAAATATCACTAAAAATCTGAAAATCGAAGGGAAGAAATTCCTGCTCGTTTTACCGGGTCAGAATAAAAATGTATTTTTGTCGGCTCGAAATTTGCCCAACGCTCGAGTGATCACTGCTAGCGATATCAACACCTATCGGATTCTTGACAACAAGATGATGGTTGTTACCGAGAGCAGTGTCGACGTGCTTAACAACTTAAAGTAACACAAGGAGGACCTGAATTATGATTGACATTATTCCCATCGTGACTGAGAAGGCCAACGCTATCACCGAGGCCACGCATCGCTATTCGTTCAAGGTGTCTCCCGAGGCCAACAAGTACCAGATCAAGGACGCCGTCGAGAAGCTCTACGGCGTGAAGGTTGTGGGCGTGAGCACGATGAACTACGACGGCAAGCGCAAGCAGCGCTACACGCGCAGCGGCATCATCCGCGGCAAGGTGGCGGCCTTCAAGAAGGCCGTGGTCACCATCGCCGAAGACGACACTATCGATTTCTATGGAAATATTTAATAAGCAACAATGGCAGTAAGAAAATTGAAGCCCACAACACCGGGGCAAAGACACAAGATTATTGGTACCTTCGAGGAAATCACTGCTCGCGTACCAGAAAAGTCTCTTACGGTCGGTAAGCGCAGCACCGGCGGCCGCAACAACGAGGGCCACCTCACCACCCGCTACCGCGGTGGCGGCCACCGCCGCAAATACCGCTTCATCGATTTCAAGAGAAATCACGACGGTGTACCTGCACGTGTGAAGTCGATCGAGTACGACCCCAACCGGTCGGCACGCATCGCCCTGCTTTACTACGTGGATGGTTTTAAGGCTTACATCATCGCTCCCAACGGCCTGACCGTGGGCATGATGGTGGAAAGCGGTGAGAACGTGGCCCCTGAACTGGGAAACGCGCTTCCACTGAGCAACATTCCTGTTGGTACTTTAATTCACAACATCGAGTTGCGTCCCGGGCAGGGAGCAGCCATGGCACGCAGTGCCGGCACCTTCGCCCAGATCGTCTCCCGTGAGGGAACCTACGCAATCATCAAATTACCTTCGGGTGAAACACGCAAGATCCTGGCAGCGTGCCGCGCCACAGTGGGTGTGGTGGGCAACAGCGACCATGCCCTCGAGCAGAGCGGCAAGGCCGGACGCATGCGCTGGCTCGGACGCCGCCCGCACAACCGCGGTGTGGTCATGAACCCCGTCGACCACCCCATGGGCGGTGGCGAGGGACGCCAGAGCGGTGGACATCCGCGCTCGCGCAACGGTGTCTACGCTAAGGGTCTCAAGACACGCAAGCCGAAGAAGCAGTCTTCGAAGTACATCATTGAAAGAAGAAAGAAGTAATTTGATTAAATCCTGAATTATGAGTCGTTCATTGAAAAAAGGCCCGTACATCAGTGTGAAACTGGAGAAGAAGGTCGACGCCATGAATGAGGGCACCAAGAAGAAAGAGGTGATCAAGACCTGGTCGCGCGCTTCGATGATCTCGCCCGACTTCGTCGGTCACACTTTCGCCGTGCACAACGGCAACAAGTTCATTCCCGTCTACGTCACCGAGAACATGGTCGGTCACAAGCTGGGCGAGTTCGCCCC
>CAMVDK010000015.1 GCA_947166165.1 uncultured Porphyromonadaceae bacterium | reverse complement strand
TTAACGAATGTAATTATTTCGCGTTTGGTGTGCTTTTGGACTTTTTCTCCGAAATTTAGGACAGCCGATTGCCGATATTCTTTTACCTTTGCAGCCTAAATTTCAAAACATAGCATCACGATGAAAAAGATTATCACCACCGCGCTCGTGGCCAGCGCCCTGTGGCCCGCCGCCTGGGCAGGCGGCCTGCTTCACAACACCAACCAAAGCATCGCCTGGGTGCGCATGATGGCCCGCGGCGCCACCAACGAGATCGACGGCATCTACACCAACCCCGCCGGCACCGCCTTCCTCGACCACGAGGGGTGGTCGCTCTCGCTCAACATCCAGAGCGCCACGCAGTCGCGCGACGTCTTGGCCACCTTCCCGCTCTTCCCCGAGGACGACCACACCCGCCTCTACAAGGGCAAGGCCTCGGCACCGGTGATTCCCAGCCTCTATGCGGCCTACAAGCACGACCGCTGGACCTACTCGGCCTTCTTCGGCTTCACCGGCGGAGGAGGCAAGTGCTCGTTCACCAGCGGCCTGCCCATCTTCGACGCCGGTGTCATGGCGGGCATCTACAGCGAGACCGGCGCACTGGCCAAGGCCCTGGCGCAGAACCCCGACGTGGCCCCCGTGCTCGCCGACCCCGACGTGGCCAAACTGCTGCCGCTCTCCGCCAGCAACTACGACATCAACTCCTCGATGCGCGGACGGCAGTACATCTACGGCCTCCAGCTGGGCACCGCCTTCCGCATCAACGACCATTGGAGCACCTTCGCCGGTCTGCGCATCAACTACTTCGACGGCAACTACAGCGGCTTTGTCAAGGTGCTGCCCAAGCCCGCCATGGCAGCCACCGTGCAGCAGGTGGCCGTCAAGTATCCCACCCTCGCACCCGCCATCGGCACGCTGGTCAACAAGGAGGGCGAGATGGCCAACATCGAGCTCGACTGCAACCAGACCGGCTGGGGCGTGACGCCCATCGTGGGCGTGAACTACAAGGTGGGACCGCTCACGCTGGCCGCCAAATATGAGTTCAAGACCAACCTCAGCATCGAGAACGACACCAAGAAGGCCACCGCCGAGCCCGCCGCGTTCGAGGCCGCGCTCAACGACTACAAGGACGGCGTGAACACGCCCAGCGACCTGCCCAGCGTGCTCTACGTGGCCGCCGGCTACGAAATCATCCCCGACCGCCTGCGTGCCGCCCTGGAGTATCACTTCTACGACGACAAGCACGCCGAGATGGCCCACGACAAGCAGAAGGCCCTGCGCCACGGCACCCACGAGGTGCTCGCCGGCGTGGAATGGGACATCAACAAGCGCTTCACCGTGAGCGCCGGTTTCCAGAACACCGACTACGGCCTGAGCGACGACTACCAGAGCCACACCGCCTTCTCGTGCGACAGCTATTCGCTCGGCTTCGGCGGCGCCGTCAACCTCACGAGCAAGCTGCGCCTCAACGTGGGCTACTTCTGGACCACCTACCGCGACTACACCAAGCAGGTGCCCGCCGGCACCCCTGGCTACTGCAACACCACGCTCCAGGGCAAGGATGTCTACAGCCGCACCAACAAGGTGTTCGGCATCGGCATCGACTACAAGTTCTGAATCTTCTTGACCACCTATCAGCAAGCCGCCTCGGGGAAAGCGCTTTGCTCCCCCCCGAGGCGGCTGGCATCTATACCGACGCAAGCATTCCCGACGACGGCTTGCCTCGTCAACCGGGCGTGACAGTCACGCCCCTACCGACACACACGCGAATTGTAGAGCCGTCATATATGGCGGCTCGATGGCCGAGTCTACGGGGCCATGGCTGTCAGAGTCCTAAACTATCACGGATTTTCCATGAACCACACGAATGCAAAAATTAGCGTAATTCGTATAATTCGCCAAATTCGCATTGAAAAAATTTTGTGACTCTGAATTAAATGCGAATTTCACTAATTTAGCTAATTGGGCGAATTTTCGTAGTGATGGCCCCTTATGCCCTGCTACTCAGTTCTTCGAACAGTCGGGATTTCAAAAAATGTGACGGCGGCGGTAAATTCATGCATTTATCAATGATGGCGCGAAATTTTGCAGCGCTCTCGCTGCCACGATTCGGAATAAAGTTGTAATTTTGCAGGTTGTGGCAGAGGATTGACACATTCACGCTACATATATCGACAATATTAATAACCAACGAATAAACATTCAGCTTTACGTTATGAGAAAGATTTTCATACTATTCATGATGTGTGCCATGGGCGCGTCGCTGTGGGCGCTGCCTACGGCCGTGAAGAACCGCGCGTTCTTCGAGGGCATCACCTACAGTTGGCCCTACAACGCCGACCCGTCGGCGCAACAGCAGAGCAACCTCGGCGAGATCGCCACCGACCCCGACCAAATCATCGCCATGCTCCGCGAAGTGTACAGCAACCCCACCATCCCCGGCAACTACGCCCGCGGCTACAGCGCCGAAGGCGTCGACGAAGGCACCTGGCAAAACGGCACCGCCACCGGCACCTACCCCGTGGCATATCCGGCGATTGGAACCATCGAGGAGAATAATGGAGTTTACGGCTTTTCCGATGCATACGGCTGGGGACTGAATGGTGCGTTCTATGGCACGTCCAAAACGTCAAGGACAGTGACATTTGACGCATCGGTTGAGGATGACTGTACTACAGCTTCTTCAATCACGAAAGACGGTTTTACCATCGCCATGTCTGACCTTAAATACAGGTCATCCACCCCCCGATATTATACAGCGAGTGCGGGTTCCAATCTCAAAATCACAAATCTAAACGGCTATGAAATAACAAAAGTTGAGATTACCTGTTCTAACTCTGCATATGTTTCTTATTTTTCAGGTTCTGACCCTGCTGGAACTTTTAAAACCAATGGTGCCGTGAGGACATGGACTGGTGCGGCAATCAACTTAACCATAAAGAATCCTAATTATAGGGTTCAAGTGTCGAAAGTGGTCATAACATACAGCATTCCAGGAACAAAAACTCGCTATGAAGCAGGCAGCACAAAAGCAATATCGGGTTACACTACTAGTTCTGTGTCGTTTCTTTCCAGCAATAGTTCAGACCATAGTCAGGGTAGTTCGAACTCAATGAACTACAACACCAAAAACCACATCACTATTCAAGCATACAATCTGAATAGAAGTTCGGGATATTCCATCGACACCAAGGGATTAATCGTTACCAGCGAGAGTGGTTACCAATTGACGGGCATCAAATTAACTTTTGATGGTACTGCAAGCTTGAACAGAATCTCAACAGTGATATATACAACACCATCGGGTAATGAAGTGGAATTAAACAACAGTACAACACCATCTGTTGCATCCTTCAGAAATGCGACTGATTATACATTCAATTTTAATGAGTTTTTAGCCACAAGCGTTACAATAAAGCCCTCGACCTCTTATAGTTATATCACAAAAGTGGAAGTTTCTTATCGCTATGTTGGGTCAAGCTTCAATGGATACCTAGACCGCAGTGAATACCTGCCAGAAGAAGAGGGCAACACAGTATTACTTGTCGAAGTAAATGACAATTTGGAAAATGATGGTGTTTGGGCAAATACCTTGGAAAATTTAGGACTGGCGACATTTGTTGATAAAACAACGAGTGGGGTCACGCATCATAATTTTGACAATTATAACATCACCGATTATGCGTCATTGCGTGCTGTGGTGGCCGCCACTATCAAAAGCGTACGTGTGCTGACCGATGCGAAACGAGTAGGAACTGGCATAAACGCTGGCACCTTATTCAAAATTGATGCCGACAAACTCAATCGATTCTATTTGCTGGGCAAGGGGCAATTGAGGTGGTTCGACAACGACGGCTTAAGTACTAATGTGAATAGTGATCCCACACGCTTGTGGAGTATGTATAATGAATATCAACCATATTATACAAACTTCAACTTCTATGACCAAAGCACGGAAGCCCTATTCAGCCATATGTTCGAGCAATTCAGCCCATCGATGGCCACTGGTGGCACTGCACTCAACGATGTGTATCGTTTGCTGGTTAACGGCGACAGCTTCGATGTGGTGCACGACTGCCTCGATGTTATTAGTGCTGAAACTGTTGGACACGAGTTCAACATGTACGGCAAGGAGTCGCTGAGCGAGGATTGCCAAGACGTACGCGACATGATGTTCTTCGTGCCCGACTACCGTATGCTTGGGCATGAGGGCAATGCCAACGTATCGAAACGTGATCCGAACAATGTACAGAAATATCTGTATTACAATCCCGACCATGCTCCCACGCTGGGGCTTTATGTAATTAAGCAGAATGCCATTACTGGCAGCAAGCAGGCTGATGCCGATGTCTATGACCTGAACTTGAGTTGGGCGAGCAATCTGCTCACGTTCCTGCCGGGCGAGGATGCAGTCTATGAACTGCTTCGTGTGACCACTAATGCCGATGGCACGAAGACCTACACCCCGGTGGGCACACTCGATGCCAACACAACAACTTACATCGACCATGTGCCGATGCAAACCTCCAGCCAAGTGGTCACCTACGCTGTGCGCGGACAGGACAGCAGCCACTTCCTGTCGCTGCAATTATCGAACGAGGAGAGCTTCGTGGTGCCTGGCACCGATGTGAGCGAGACGATGAATCTGGTGCTGAACGCCGACCACTGGAGCCGCTTCGACCCGCAAGAAGAGAAAAACAACTACTCCAACACCATCTCGATGGGCAACAACCAGGTGACCAATATCACCTCGGCCAACTTGCAGAGCGAGCACCTGTTCACCTTCACGCGCAGCTATACCGATGCCACTGGCGACCACACCGACGTAATTGCAACTGCCACAGCTAATGCGAGCACAAAGAAGATGACCGTGACGATGCAGAACCAGGGCTTCTTCACCTATGGCTATCAGACTAATAACAACAATGCCAGTGCCGAGAATGCCGATGGCCAATCGTTCACACTGCCCATCACCATCACAACGACGGGAGTGAACTTCGGCAGCTTCAAGCTCTACGACAACTTCTCGGTGTCGGTGGCCGACAACCAGCATCCGAACCAGTACACCTACCAGGTGCTATTCCAGTTCGACGGCAACGACAAGTACGCCAAGAGCAACACGATGAGCGTGTATGTGCACAAGACGGCGATGGCCATGGAGCCGGAGGGCGGCCGCGCGGTAAGCCGCGACGACATCGACGGCGACGTGACGCGCAGTCTGCCGGCTAATGGTACGGTGGACTTCGACATCGATGTGAAGTACAGCAGCAAGAAGGAGATTCTGCGCTACGATGCTTATCGCTGGCCGGAAGGCGCCACCCGCTACATCATTGACCCCTCCAGCCCGGCCAACGCCGAGCAGGATGTGCCGCCTACGGGCATCGCCGGCAACCAGGGCGACCGCTACACTGTGGCTATGAACGCCGACAACTTCCTCTACACCGGCGAGACTTCCGCGCTCGGCGATGAGCAGACGGCCACACAGGCCCACTTCGTGGACAACTACGTGAGCACCGCCGCCGGCATCTATACCTACGCCCCCGTGATTGAGGTGTTCCCGCCCAGCGAGAGCCGCAGCGACTACAACACCTACGGCGCACCGCTGCAGCAGGCCGCCACGGGCACGATCACCGCCAGCGAGCGCACGAGCTACGAACAGAATGGCAACAACCAGAACACCTTCCCGCAGAAGAGCCTCTACACCTGGGACGACAACGGCACGCTGTGCGCCTACTACACCTTCCTGCTCAACCTCGACGCCGACATTCCCGAGGGTTATGACCTCTACAAGGTGCGCGCCTGGCGCCAGATGGACACCGACTACCAGCACGAGGAGCTGAGCGACCGCCGCTTCCGCATGGGCGAGGACGTGCTCTTTGCCGAGTACAGCTACCCGTTCTACACCAAGAGCGACAACGCCACATGGCCCATCGGTGCCGGCGAGCCGATGCAGCCGGTGTCGAGCCAGGGTGGCAAGGTGGTGGGCGAGATGGCCGGCACCTTCGGAGCCATCGACGTGACCACGGCCAACGGCGGCCAGGGCATCGACATCCCCATCACCTTTGTGGTGCGCGCCTACTACACGCGCGAGGCCAACATGACCGACCTGCGCCCGGAGAACGCCGGCGGAGCACCCCGCCGCCTGGGGGCCACCAGCGAGGCCGACGGCAAGTACTACGTGCTCGAGAAGGTGGTCGAGACCACCCTCAAGGGCACGGGCGAAAACCCGATTGTCACCGCGCTCACCGACGCCGTGGCCGACGTGCGCACGGTGGCCGATGTGACCTACTTCAACGTGACCGGCATGGCCAGCAAGCGGCCGTTTGCCGGTGTCAACGTGGTGGTGACGCGCTACACCGACGGCACCACATCGTCGCGCCGCATGCTGAGCCGCTGACACCCTCCCCTCTCCCCTTCGCCGGTGGGGCAATCATCACGACAGCGGCCGGGGTGGAAACCATCTAAGGGTTTCCGCCCCGGCCGCTGTTTTTTGTGACCGCGGTGTGATGGCGCTACTGGCGCTCACGGGGTGCGGCCGGTGTCAAGGCGCGAGTGAGGGCAACTCATGGCAATCAAGGACAATAAGCGTGTCGTGTTTGCACGGCCGGCAAAAAAATTGGGAACTATCTGCTTGTTGTCCCCAAGTCAGGCCTTGAAAATGGCGAGCGAGCGTGTGTCGGAACCGTGAAAGGTATGCAGAATTAATTGCCCGAAGGGCAACATTTTGATAACCCAGGGTCACCGCGCAGCGGTGGCCCTGGGGAAAGGATGCAATCAAAGCGCCTCTGAAGGAGGCCATGGATGGGGACAACAAGTAGATAGTTCCCCCCCCAAAAAAATGCAACCTTGCAATTTTATTTGGGTGTGTGTTTTTTGCCCTACCTTTGCACCGTCGAACGAATAAAACGCTTTTACAAACCTTTTAGGTGGGTTCTATAAATTGCTTGAGCCGAATTGGGCTTGATTGCTGAGCAGGTTTTGGCTCAAGCTGCGCGAAGCAGTAGCGGGCTACGGTTCAAGCAGTTGAGACAAAAGATGCCAGCAAGCAACCCAAGGCGGCCAAAACCATTCATTACTTTTTTGCAATTTATAGAACCCACCTTTAAAAAATCAGAACTATGGAAACGACCAACAAGGCGAGAATCTACAACGTGATTATCCTGGACAAGAGCGGCTCGATGTCGAGCATCGCTCGCCAGGCCATCGATGGCGTGAACGAGACGCTGGGTGCCATCCGCAGCAGCCAGCTGCGCGACCCCGAGCAGGACAACCGGGTGACCCTGGTGGCCTTCTGCGGCTGCGAGACGCGCTTGATTTATGAGAACGTGCCTATCGCCGACGCCAGCGACATCAGCGAGAAGGATTACAAACCGTGCTGCATGACGCCGCTCTACGATGCCGTGGGCACCACCCTGACGCGCACCCGGAAGGCTACCACCGGCGAGAAGTGCGCCGTGGCCGTGACCATCATCACCGACGGCTACGAGAACGCCTCGCGTGAGTTCACCGGCCCCGCCGTGCGCAAGCTCATCGAGGAGTGCCGCAACCAAGGCTGGATGATTGCCTACATCGGCGCCGACCACGACGTGGAGGCTGTGGCTGCCGATCTGTCCATTCACAACGTGCTGAACTTCAACAAGTCGGCAGAGGGCACCCAGCGGATGTTTGCGCAGGAGCGCCGGTCGAAGCTGAGGTGGCTGGGCAAGATGAAGGGTTTGATTATTGACTCTGATGCTGATAACGACGCTATGATTGATGCCATGAGAAGCGAAAGTGCGGGCTATTATGATGAAGATGATTAGAACTAGGCGGCCATCGTGACCGAAGCGGCGAATGCCTTTCAAGGCGTTCGCCGCCTCGGTCATGTTGGCAGTTTGCCGCCATTGTGATGTCGCGGCACGTTTTTTGCTTGAAATCATTACGATAGATTAATTTAAAGAATTCACCTTTTATCTTTTTGACCAATGGAACCTGGCGATTTGAGTTTTGGTGTTGTGTATGTGCATTGCCGCGATAGTTTTTACTTCTCCATGATGTATGAATCTCACCCGGCTCTGCATGGCTTTGAGCTGGAGTGGGTCGAAGATGCCGATTCGCCGAGGCTCACACTGGAGGCGCGCCGCATGAACCTGGGCAACCTGGGCCGTGCCGCCGTGGTGCGGATGACGGTCGACGTTCAGCATCTGATGTCCATGAACAACATTTCTGGTGTGCACTCGGCAATCATGCAATTTGCCGAAGTGCTCACCGATGTGGCAGCCACCGACAGCGGCGACCGTGTCATGGAGTTTGGCACCCGAACTGACCTCAACGCATTATGCCATGAATCAAGCGCTGATTACGAAGTGTATGATTTGGCACCGGCACCGGCAATAAAGCGCACGAAGCGAGGCGGCGGACTCATTTCGTGGATGCAACGGGGAATGGAAAAGATGATGGGGCATGCCGAGGAGCGATGTGCGAGGCCCGGCATGGGTTCCATCGATTTGGCGGATGAGGGTGAAGAGGACGATGTCCAATACCGCTCCAAACGCAAACGCGACCCGCTCGGCGAGCAGGAAGAGCGCGAAACGCTCGACATCGAGGAAGAGAAGCTCGAAGCGCTCGAGCAGCTCAAGCGTGCCGTGCTCCAATATGTGATAGTGCACAAGAAGGACCCCACGAGTCTCATTCAGGAGTTCATCCAGGGCAAGTATGTGATTGGCACCGACGGTCTGAGTCCGCTCGTGGTGAACGGCGACCTGGAGATTGTGCTGCCGGGCTACGACGAGGTGTGCGTGCGCATGCCGGCACTGTGCCGGGCCATCTACATCCTCTTCCTGCAGCACCGCCACGACGGCATCTTGCTCAAGCAGTTTGCCGACCACCGCCGTGAATTCGAGCAGATCTATGCCGTGGTGATGCCCGGCCGTGACGAGCGCCGCGCCGCCGAGGCCATCGACAACCTGTGCAATCCGCTGAGCAACACGCTGCAGGAATACCTGTCGCGCATCAAGCGCTGCTTTGCCACCGTGCTGGCCGACAAAGAGTTGCTGGCCCGCTACGCCATCACCGGCCAGCGCGGCAAGGAATACCGCATCCAGCTGCCCGACGATCTGGTCACCCTGCCCAGGGCCATCACCGCCTAGGCCGCTCCAGCAGCGAGGGCCACAAGCAAGCCGCACCAGGGAGCGACAATGCGCGCTACCCCGGTGCGGCTTGATTATGGGCTTTCGGTGGCCGTCAGGCCTTGTTGAGGATGATGTTGATGATGAGGTTCACGTCGTCGATGTCGACAGTGCCATTGCCGTCGGTGTCGGCCAGGGGATAGTCGTCCTGCTGGGCCTTGCCGAGGATGATGTTCAGGGTGATGTTGACGTCGTCGATGTCGACGGTGCCGTTGCCGTCGGCGTCGCCAGGCACGCCTACCGGGCGCTCCAGCTTGTAGGTGAACGAAATCACGGGGCTGTAGTCGGAGAATGTGCTCACGTTGCTCTCGTTCAGGTAGCTCATGCGCGTGCGGGCGTAGTAGGTCACGCCGTCTTCGAGCAGCTTGCTGCTCACCTTGATTTCGCGGGCCAGCTTGCTGCTCTGGTTGCCCTCGGTGATGGTTTCGAGGTAGCGCGTGCGTCCCCAGGTGGTGGCCGAAGCCGAGACTTCGATCACATAGCTGGTGGCCTCGCTCTGCGGCTGCACGGTGATGCGGTCGTCGCCGTAGAGCACGCCGCCGTCGAGGGGCACCAGGAACGACGGGGTGGCGAACTGCGTGGTGAACGTGCTCACCGCCGAGGTCAACTGCTCGCCGGCATAGGTCATGGTCACTTGGAGGTAGTAGCGTGTGCCGGGGTTCAGGGCATCCTCGGGAATCACTGCCTGGCCGGTGCTGCTCACGGTGGTGTAGACGGTGGAAGCCATATCCTCATCGAGAGCCACGGTGAGCGTGGCGGGCACGTCGCCCTCGGGCTTGTTCCAGGCCACGGTCACGGGGCGCTCGAGCAGCTTGCTGCCGTCGGTGGGCTGGGTGATGAGCAGCAGGGTGGGGGTGAAGGTGCGCGTCGGGCTGATGCCGTTGGTGCGCTCGGGGCCGCTGGCCTGCACGCGCCAGTAGTGCTTCACGCCGCTCTCCATGTTCATGCCCTGGCTCGAGAGCTGCGTCTCGCTGGTGGTGACGCGGGCGAGCACCTGGTCGAACGAGGCCTCAGTGGCCACCTCCACCACATAGCTGCTGGCACCTTCCACGGGGCTCCAGCTGAAGGTGAGCGGCGCGAACACCTCGTCGCCGTCGGCTGGGCTCACCAGCTCGGGCGCGGGCAGCGGGTCGTAGACATCGCCATAGATGGCAGGCCCATACTCGTAGCCAAAGCGGTCAAACACACACACGGCGTAGTGGTAGCCCTCGCGGAACTTTTCGGGAATGGCGTATTCCGAATCGTAGGTGATTCCCAGCAGGTATTCGCCATTGCAATGGAACTGGTCGTGCGACATCGTTTCGGGGAAGGCGTAGACGGTGTAGCGTCCGTAGATTCCTTCGTAACCCTCCCACGTGAGCACACCATCTTCGTAGTCAAGGTTGCTCACTGTGGCGAGGTCGGCTTCGGGCTTCCACGTCATGGCGGGCGGCAAGGCCGGGCGCTTGTAGACGGTGCGCTTGAAGTACTGGCTCAGTCCCTCGGGAGCACCCATGCGGTAGAGGTACTTGCACGAGTAGTAGATCGACCCGGGGGCGGCGTCCTCGTTGGTGGTGCGCATGAGCTCGACCTGGTTGGCAAACTCATCGTAGACGAAGTCGCTCAGGTAGGTCATGCCCGGCTCGGGGTTCTCGCTGCCCTTGCTCTTGCTCGAGAGTTCGGAGATGGAGTGCGACACGAACATGTGGCGGCCGAACTTCTTGGCCACCTTGTTCCACCAGGGAGTGATCAGGCCGTAGTCGGCGCCGGTGCGGCCAATGTGCCAGTACACCTGCGGCGACATGTAGTCGATGCTCTGGTCGGCATACCAGGCCAGGGGGTCGCTGAAGATGCCGTTATACTGCCAGTCGCTGCCCGGGCAGGGGTCGACGCCGTATTTTGCGGCCACCGAGGCCGACGAGGCGGCCACGCCGGCCGGCGAGATGCCGAAGCGCACCTCGGGGCGAGTCTGCTGTATCATCTCGTAGACGGCGCGCACCATGCGGTTCACGTTGTCGCGGCGCCAGTCGCCCAGCGACATTGTCGTGCCCGAGTCCACCCATTCCTGATAGTCGTCGGCGCTGCTGTCGCTGGTGATGCCGCTGGGATAGAAGTAGTCGTCGTAGAGCACGCCGTCCACGTCATAGTTCTCGATGATTTCGCGGCACACGTTCACGATGCGGTCGATGGTGCGCTGCTGGCCCGGATCCAGGATGCGCGTGTCGCCCGAGTGGATGAGCCAGCCGTCGTTCTTGAGTTCCTGGTCCTGAGGCGTGTCCCAGTTGGTGCTCGTGGTGAAGCGGTAGGGGTTCACCCAGGCGTGGCACTCCAGGCCGCGCTTGTGGCATTCCTCAACGATGAAGGCCAGCGGGTCGTAGGTGGGCTGCTTGCCGCGCGTGCCGGTCAGATAGCTCAACCAGGGCTCGTAGCTCGACTGATACATGGCGTCGCACATCGAGCGCACCTGGAAGTTCACGGCGTTGAAGTTGTGGTTCTTGAGCGTGTCGAGCATGCGGGTGAGCTGCTCTTGCTGGCGCTGAGCCGTGTAGGCGTCGGCACCGGTGATCTGAGGCCAGTCGAGGGCCCACACAGTGGCCACCCAGGCCGAACGGAACTCACACTTGGGCGCGCCAAACTGCGCCGCCTGGGCCACCAATGCGCCCAGCACCAGCGCCATAGCGGCCAAGCGGATGCGGAATGAGGTCTTGTTCATTGTAAATCTATTTTGAAAAATTGTTGTTAACGCTTAATCGCGCAAAGGTATAGCAAATGTGGCAGTTGTCGCACATTTGGAGTCTTAAAAATAACTAAATGTGAGTTTCGTGTGCTGCCAGTCGGGGCTAAATCGCTATATTTGCAAGTCATGAACAGGCGATGGATTCATAGGGCGTGGCGCTGCGTGCTGCTGCTTGCCGTGGGCCTCTTGGCCAGGCCGGCGGCCGCCGACGTGTGCATTGTGGAAGACGTGACGGCCGACGGTGCGGTCGATGTCGACGACGTGAACGCGGTGGTCAACGTGGTGCTCCGCCGCTCGGTGGGCGCCGCGGTGCAGGCGGCGAGCGACGTGACCGGCGACGGATGCGTCGACATCGACGACGTGAACGCCGTCGTGGCCGCCATGGTCACCCGCCGCCACCACGAGCGCCGCACGGGCTACGACTATGTGTGGCACTACGACGCGCTGCCCGAGGTCCACATCGCTGTCTCGCTCGACGAGTGGAACCGCCTGCTGGCCCTCTACGACGCCGACCGCCTGACCAAGGAGCACATCGTGGCCGACGTGCGCTTCATCACCGGCACCGACACCACGACCATCGCCCAGGCCGGGTTGCGGCTGCGCGGCAACGGCTCGCGCCGCCGCCCCGAGGGAGCCTATGGCGAGACACATGTGGCCGGCAGCACCGTGTGGCACCCCACCGGGTTCGGGCTCAACTTCGCCAAATTCCACCGCGACGAGGCGCACACGCTCAGCGGCATACGCAAGGTGCATCTGCGCTACTTCTACCACGACCCCACCTATGTGCGCGAGCTGTTCTGCTACCGTCTGCTGGCCGACTATGGCGTGTGGACCGCGCCGCGCGACACCTACTGCCGCGTGTGGGTGCACGTGGAGGGCGACGAGCGCGAAGCCTACTACGGTGTCTACACCATTCTCGAGCCCATCGACGAGCACTACCTGGCCGACCGCGAGGACCGCTTCGGCTCGGCCGACGGCTATCTGTGGAAGTGCGGACAGGGCGTTGCCGACCTGCGGCGCACGGGCGACAGCTGGTTCGGCACCGACCACGACGAGGCCCCCTACGTGCTCAAGACGCGCACCGGCGAACTCGACCAGGCCAAGCGGCAGCTGCGCGCCTTTTGCGACAGCCTGAACACGCTCGGCGACGCCGACTTCGAGCGGTGGATAGCCCGCGTGAGCGACGTGCCCCTGCTGCTGCGCACCTATGCCACCGTCGTGGCCGTGGGCAACTGGGACGACTATTGGAACAACAGCAACAACTACTACCTCTACTTCAGCACCACCGATGCCGAGCACTACCGCATGTTCTTCATCCCCTACGACCTCGACGAGACGCTCGGGTCGTCGCTGCGCGTGTTCGCCATCACCGACACCGGCCGCCAGGACCCGCTGCACTGGGGCATGGACGAGCGCAACCCGCTCATCGCGCGCCTGCTGCGCGTCGACGTCTGGCGCGACTACTACGTGCAGTGCCTCAAGACGCTGGTGGCTCCCGGCGGCGGACTGATGCACTACGATGCCAGCGTGGCCCGCATCCGTGCCTGGCACGAGCTCATCGCGCCCCACGTGCCCAGCGACGTGGACCGCGACAACGTGCTCGCCGACCTGCCCTCGAAGCTCGGCAACCAGCCCCTCTACCGCCTGCTCGCCGACGACCCCCAGTGGAACTACTTCCGCGTCCGCGCCGCCGTGATCGACTCCCTGCCCTGACCAAGCCCGCTCTCCCTCCCAAAAAACCACCCGCCCCGGCCTTCACGGCCAGAAGCGGGTGTCGCGTGTCTCACGCCATCAGATAAGCTGGATTCATCAATCCTCTAGAGCTCCACGTCGTTCGCCTCGTAAGTTGTAATGTAGTTGTGCCAGTTGGTGTCTTGGCCCAGCACGATGTTGATGATGGCGTTCAAGTCTTCGATGTCCACGTTTCCGTTCTGGTTCATGTCGACACGCGGCATATAATTCTGGTTGATTTCCAGCGTGTTGTTTCCGAGGATGATGTTGATGGTGATGTTCAGGTCTTCCACGTCGACTGTGCCATCGAGATTGGCGTCGCCCAGCGGCAGGTAGGAGTCGATAAATTTCACCGTGGTGAGCGTGACGTGTTCGTCCATGGAGCCGATGGTGTGGCTCTTTCCGTTGCTGTCGATGTATTTCACATAGATGGTGAACTCACGTTCGCCTGGTTCGAAGTCGGGGTCGGCGGTCACGTTGAGCGTGTACACATGGCAGGGGTTGGCGGTGTTGGGGGTCTGCGTGATGTTGACACCCACAATCATGAAGGTGGGCCAATTGCTCGTGATGTCCATGTTGTCGTAAAAGTCCACCACGGGAACCGTGTTTTTCTTGGTGATGTCTTCGCCAGCGGAGCCGAAGTAGCCGTCCTCGTCGGCGATGGGGTGTAGCCCTTCGGGGAAGGTGACCACGAACTGAACCAGGGTGAAGTCGCCACCCTCGGGCAAGTGTAAGGTGAACGGCAGTTTCATCATGCGGCCAACATCGGCCCGGCTCACACTCAGTTCAGGAGCCGAAATCGAAGCTTGTTGCGGCACGACTTCAGGAAGCTCTTCGATATACTTGAACTCCTTCCACTGCGGGGCGTTCTGAAAAAGCGCTTTCGTGCCATAAGGCACATGGAGCAAACACGCGTTCTTGTCAATACCGATGAACGCATTTTCTACCAATTCCACCTGCTGTGGGTCAGCAAACTTGCAATACAGGTCTCCCAAGCGGTCGCAACCATCGAAAGTTTGGCCTTTTATAGCTTTGATTGTGGCCGGTAAAGTGATGGACTTCAAATAACGAGCGCCAGCGCAGGTATTATTAAGCGTATCAATTCCACTTGGAATAACAAGGTCAAGAATCTCTTCGTCATTCAGAAACAGATGCCCATTTAGAGGGACGTGATAGTTTCCTGCTGATTCTTCGTGTATGTATTTAATCGAACACCAGCCATACAGGTCGTGGATGTAGAGGTCGCGTTCGCCGCCGGCATAGACAAACGCCAGGTTGCCGATGGTGGGGCTGCCGCCCATAAGGGTCACCGACTTCAAGTCGTAGCAGTAGCGGAACGCCATGTCGGCGATGTTGGTCACCGTCTTTGGAATGACCACGTGCTCCACACCGAACTGCTCCCCAAAGGCATAGAATCCTATGCCGGTCACAGTGTAGGTCATGCCGTCGTGGGTGACCGTCTCGGGAATGTTGACGGTCGACACTTCGGACACGGGCTTGGGCATCCATTGCTGATAGGTGACTGTCACCGTTTGCCCGTCGGCATTCACATCGTAGGCGATGCCATCGGCCATGAAGTCGTAGGCCGTGGCTGTGGCGCTGCACATCAATGCCAACGCCACACTTAGAAGTTTTATTCCTTTCATTGTTGAAAATTGATTATGTAGGTTAACGGATTCATGCTTTTCTCCGATTCTTGCCCGCAAAGTTAGGGCAAAGGTGTGCCATATGGCGGCAGAGGTCGCGATAATTCTTCGGCAGGCTTATTCGAATTCCCATCTGAAATAGAACATCTCGCCCTTGCTGTTGGTGAACGTGCCAGTAATGAGATTCTCCTCCACCAAACGTCCCTCATAATGGCCACAATGGTTGCCATTGGGGGTGTATTCATCGGCAATGACCCTTTCGTCACCAGTAAACCGCCCTTTCAACGTCAGGTTTGGTTTGTTCCCATTGTAACCATAGATGCCGGTGAAATGGTCATCGGTGAAGCGGAAAGTGCCAGACACAGTATACGGATTAATCTTTCCATTCATCTTGAGCGTGCCGGAAAAAAACGGCGCATCACCCACTTCATTTGGATTGCCATGCGATGCATCGACAGGGGCTGCATCATCGGACGATTCATCAAATTGCTCTGTCACGGCAGGAGATAATGATTTATGAGCACCCGCACCACCGAAAATATCGGCTAATGGATATTCAACCGATATAAACGTGCTGCCATCATCAATAAAAACGGAGTAATCGTTCACGCGCCAGGATGCGGGAGCAGCTAAATAATGAAACGCTTCTTCGACCATGTCGAAGTAAAGCACATTGAGGTGGCCCATATCAACGTTCTCCCCACTCTTATCGGAAGTGATGAGGACCAATCTATCGTCATATTGCTGATGCATCACCACACTACGCACACCGATTTCATGGCCATCTATCGAATGGGGTATCTGAATAACACCATCGGAGCCTGTATTCAGCCCAAAGCGTTTGAATGGGAGCACGGAGAATGAATAGTCACCCTCCTGACTCACTCTCATATAATAAATGGCTTGACAACGTGCATCCACAAGTTTCCCCATCACTTCACACCCCTCACGCTTGAGTGAGTCGGCCACCATGTCGGCACGGTTTCTCATCAACGCCAACTCCTGCTCGGGCGACAGTGAGTTATCCACTGTTAGCTTATCGCCAGTGGATTTCTTCAGTGATAGTCCCGACAGGGCATATATGATGCCGGCAACAGCACACAGGCCAATCACCACTGCCGACCAAAGAAGGACTTTCCTCTTCGGCTTGTCGACCGTGGTTTCCTCTTGGGCAACCACCGTGGTTTGCGGCTCTTGCCAGACTGGGGTCTGAACTGTGGTGTGGACATTCTCGCTTCTCGGCACAGTGGGCTGATGCTCATCATGAACAACTGAGGATTGCTGCTCAACAGGAGCAACCGAGGATTCCTCACCGAATCTTGTGCAGCAAAACATGCACATTCCCGCACTGGCGGGAATGCTCTCGCCACAGTTCGGACATATCTTTCTATCTTCTTCCATAATCCTTTTCTTTCTCGTAGAGCGGCGACCAGCAGTCAAGCACATTGCCAAGCATTTTGTCGTCGCAGTTGAAAGTGATCTCGGAATGCTCATCGTTCCGCTTGAGAATGGTGCACACGGCATAGTGCTCATTATTGATGTTGTAAAGAACGTGATAGGTGTCATATCCTGCCACCTGCTCGCCCTCCACTTTTTCGGCTTCCACACCACGTCCAACCCAAGCTCTCATTTCTTCAAAATCACCCACGATTTTTTGGATATTATCCACATACGTTTCCGGATGAGACTTGAGATTCGCAAGGATTCCTGCGCTCGCACCAGCATCGATGCCATCAAGCGACATGAGTTGCTGATTGTCGATACCATTCACATAATCCCTCAAGCGGTCTACATTGTAATCGCCCGAGAAACCGCTGAAATAGCCGCTGTTGGTGAAAAAGCCCTTTGCCAATGCACAATAAGCCTGTTCAATCTCGCCGGGAGACGCCGTCAACTCACCAAGACGTCGGTCAAGATAGCTCTTGATGTCTTTGTCACACTGCTCGCGGGTATATTTCCACGACAACTGCGCCTTCCAATAATCCACCACATCATCATGCTCCAACTCAGAACATGAACCGCACACATACAGCCCTGAAAGCAGGACAATAGACAATGCCATAAATGAACTGATTTTCTTTCTCATAGTTTCAACGTTTTATATAGAATCATCACATATCAAAGTCATGGACACCCAGATATTTAGGCGACGGTCCCCATTCATTCTCTTCAGTTTCGGAGTTCTTCACAAACTGAACTATCAGATATACACCCACACCTCCCATCAACAACCATAAAAAAATGCATAAATACCCCAACCACTGGAAGGAGTAGGCGCGCATCAACACTCCCATTACAATGGCTGCCGCTAACAAGACATAGAAGTACAGCAGACATTTCGCATTGTTGCCAATGTCGTGCAGTCGCCTGATCTGTATTGGAACAAACAAACCACCCAGGATGAGGCCTATCAGCAAACCAGGCACAACAGCACCAACAATCCCTTCGAGTAAGAACCAAAACAAAAGGAACCACCAGAACTCTGAACGCCGGGCACGCCCCTTGACATTAAGCAGGTTTCCCAATCCCTGATTGATGGCTTGCAGGAATGAAAACCTCGGCATGACATAGACCCCATCAGAGTCGGTTTTCGCTCCACGCGCCATCCAACCGAGTTCTTTCAGCACACACCGCAAATCGCCAACCTCGTTTGCGGGCAACGGCGTTTCCATACCTTCGGCCCACACAGGTGTGTCGTTAGAAAGGCCAACGCTCAAGAGTTCGCCCCTCTGGTAAGGGCCGAATTGGCGGCCTTGTAGAATCAAATAGTATTCCATATATATTGATTATTTATTGAATATTTATCAATTAACACATCTTTCACGAGGCAGGCTGTGAGTCTGGCATATTCTCATTGGCGCCTAACTCTTCAACTTCGGAAAGCCCCATATTGACCAAAATCAAAACAATCACCCACACCAGTATTGTCAATCCAACCACAGTGAGCAACGATTGGTTGAGCGGTGAATCCCACAAGCCATGCAGCACAATAGGAAGCACGGCGAGACGCAGAAATGCTTTATTCGTCACAACATTTATCGATAGCTGGTTTCCATTTGCTTTGGCCCCTATCGCCAAAGCCGCTCCCACTATCGCCGACCATGTTTCGTGACCTGCCGGGGCGGTGACCCCACGAACAAACATGGTAGCCAACAAATCATCCCACCCTTCGGCCGCTCCCGACGACAGCACATAACCTGCCGACTCAAGAGCTGAAAAACCAGCACCAATGGTTGCGCCGATAAGCATTCCACAAAGTATATACTTGTGGTTGAGCTGTTTCAGGAAATAGTAAATAATGGCCCCCTTGCCAATCTCTTCTACCACCCCAATCGTGATAGCTGCTGTGAAATCCAATTCCTCAACATCGACAAACTCATACAACAATAACGTCAGCGTCAAAGAAGCACAACCTCCTATAAAAAACATTTTAAGGACTTTGTAGATGCTTATGTTCCGAAAGGCATTTACTTCCACAAACAGTATCATGATAGAGATAGGAACAGCAAACGCACCCACAAAAATCAGACCAAAAATGGCGTTTTCGTTCTTAAAAACCTCACAACATATTTTTAGCAAGAAGAAAGCGATACTGAACATCAGCAACACTCTGCTGTAGAGCCAAGGATGAGGCCAACTGCGAGAGACATCTTTTAATAATGGTGTTGTCGTGGGTGTACCAGAAATAAAAATTTCCTCAGCCTCGGCTGTTGTATGGCTTTTGAACACATCGGTGAAGAGCGATTTCCAGTTCAAGTCAACTGGGGATGTATTGCCCATATAGTCATTCAATCGAGCCACAAAGCCACCACCGGAAACCGTTTTGGCCGTCCCTTCTTTCTCCTGTTCATTTGCCTGAACAACATCCTCCTCATTTCTTAGTGATGAAGGCTGGGGATTTTTTAGCCATGCCTTGCAATGCATACATTTTATGGCTGCCTTAGGAATTGATTGCCCGCAATTCGGACATATATGCATTTGCTGACTGCTGCTAGTCTCTTTTTCCATAAATCACCTCGTTATTAATAATTCACATGCATTTCCGCCCGCAAAGTTCGGGCGATGGTGTGCCATATGGCGGCAGAGGTTGCATTTTTTTGATGCTCGTCTGCTATTGGTGCCAACAATTCACTTGCCAGCGGCAATCCCGGGTACTGGCGGCAACAACAAAAAAAACGAAGCGTGGGCTGCCTATGCCTCGCCTCGGGTCTGATGGTCGTGAGAATTACCTTAAACGCAAAAGGGGGGAATAATGGATGCAGTCCACGCCTGTAAGCGCGGAAGCCGCTGTGCCTCATCCCTTGCGTTTATTTGAAAATTTCTCACGTTTTCAGACCACAAGAATGCGCATAACGCTTCGGAATCCAAAGTGCAGGACGAAGCCTGGACTCGATTCCGTGGCAAAGGTATAGTTTTTCCAGCAAACGACAAAAAAATTCAGCAAGTTTTTTTGCCTCCACAAGTTCTTGCCCATTGCAAGGCTGGGCCAGATTGCAGGGGGGCTGCGTTTTGAGGTGCCGTCATAAGATTACCCCGTCAAAACCGATGCGGTAGGCCCATTGTCCTACGTCTATCGACGTAGATTCGTGGTTGGTCGTGCCTCCCCCACATACGTCGCCGCGCTTTCAGCGCTCGGCTCCTTAATGTGGGGTTAAAGAAATCATCTCTCTTTCGAGAGATTCCCAAAGTTGGCACATCGACAATTACTTGAAAATCAGCAAAAATTCGCATTCAACAGTTTTTTCAATGCGAATGAGGCGAATTATACGAATTACGCTAATTTAAAGGGGAATATATACTTGTTGTCCCCATCCATGAATAACGCCAACTGAAAAGCCCGGAGG
>CAMVDK010000014.1 GCA_947166165.1 uncultured Porphyromonadaceae bacterium | reverse complement strand
AACGACTCGTGTGTGGCCTTCCCGGCGCTCACCTGCCTGGCGGCCACATGGAATCCCGCCATGGCTCACCGCTATGGTGTGGCCCTCGGCGAGGAGGCGCGTTACCGGGGCAAGGACATGATTCTGGGCCCGGGCGTGAACATCTACCGCACGCCCCTCAACGGCCGCAACTTCGAGTATATGGGCGAGGACCCCTATCTGGCCTCGCAGATGGTGGCACCCTATGTGCAGGGCCTGCAGTCGCAGACGGTGGCGGCCTGCGTGAAGCACTATGCGCTCAACAACAACGAGCTCTTCCGCCACAACACCAACGTGATTGTCGACGACCGCGCATTGCACGAAATCTATCTGCCCGCCTTCAAGGCCGCCGTGCAGCAGGGTGGGGCATGGGCCATCATGGGCGCCTACAACCGCTACAAGAACATCCACAACTGCCATAACCCCTACCTGCTCAACGAAATCCTCAAGCGCCAATGGGGCTTTGATGGCGTGGTGGTGAGCGACTGGGGCGGCACCCACGACCTGGACCAGGCCATCACCTGTGGGCTCGACATGGAGTTCGGCACGTGGACCAACGGGCTGAGCGAAGGCGCGCGCAACGCCTACGACAACTACTACCTTGCGCTGCCCTACAAGCGCGCCATCGAGCAGGGCAAATACACCACCCGCGAGCTCGACGAGAAGGGGCGCCGCGTGCTGCGGCTCATGATGCGCACCACGCTGCGCGACCACCGTCCGCGCGGCTCGATGTGCTCCGACGAGCATTATGCCACAGCCCGCCAGGTGGCCGGCGAGGGCATCGTGCTGCTACAGAACCGGAACCAAACGCTGCCCATCGCCACCAGGCAAGTGAAGCGCGTGCTGGTGGTGGGCGAGAACGCCATCAAGATGATGACCGTGGGCGGCGGCAGCAGCTCGCTCAAGGTGCAGCGCGAGGTGCTCCCGCTCGACGGCCTGCGTGAGCGCTTGCAGCGCGACGGCGTCGAGGTGGACTACGCACGCGGCTATGTGGGCGACACCACCGGGGCCTACAACGGCGTGACCACCGGGCAGAATCTGGTTGACCACCGCACGCCCGACCAACTCACCGCCGAGGCGGTCGAGAAGGCACGCCAGGCCGATGTGGTGGTCTTCTTCGGCGGGTTGAACAAGAGCAACCATCAGGACGCCGAGGAGTTCGACCGCGAGAGCTACGGCTTGCCCTATGGCCAGGATGCCGTCATCGAGGCGTTGGCAAGCGCCAACAAGCGGTTGGTGGTGGTCAACATCTCGGGCAACGCCGTGGCCATGCCGTGGCGAGGCCGTGTGGGGGCCATCGTGCAGGGCTGGTTCATCGGCAGCGAGGCCGGCCATGCGCTGGCCGACGTGCTGGTGGGCGATGTGAACCCCAGCGGCAAGCTGCCCTTCACCTGGCCCGAACGCCTCGACGATGTGGGAGCGCATGCCGTGGGCGACTATCCAGGCACCCGCCGCGCCCACGAGGACGTGTGGGACGAGGAGTACCGCGAGGGCATCTACGTGGGCTACCGGTGGGTGGACAAAGCCAAGACTCACCCCACATTCGCCTTTGGCCACGGGTTGAGCTATACGTCGTTTGCTTTGGGCAAACCCTCGGCCAGCGCCACTACACTTGCGGCCACCGACAGCATCACGTTCACCATCCCCGTCACCAACACCGGCAGCCGGCCGGGCAGCGAGGTGGTGCAGCTCTACGTGCGCGACCTCAAATCGTCGCTGCCCAGGCCAGTCAAAGAGCTCAAGGGCTTCTGCAAGGTCAATGTGCAGCCCGGCCAGACTGCCGAGGCGCGCATCACCATCGGAGCCGACGCGCTGAGTTACTACAACCCCGACCGCGGAGAATGGGTGCTTGAGTCAGGCGACTTCGAGGCCCTGATAGGCACCGCCAGCGACAACCTCCCCGCACGCGTGAGGTTCACTTTGCGTTAATTCTTTATTATACTGTCAATTATGGATATTAAGATAGGAAATTATGTACGTTTTTTGAACGATGTGGGTGGCGGCCGCGTGTCGCGCATCGAGGGCAAGATGGTGTATGTGGAAGACGACGACGGCTTCGAGCGTCCCGTGCCCGCCAGCCAGGTGATTGTGGTGGACGGCGGCAAGCCGCAAGCCTCCACCTACGAGCGTCCCGTGGCCGTGAAGAGCAAGCTCGTGGAGCCTGACCGTCCGGCCCCGGCAGCCCCGGCCCCCAAGCCCGCCACGGCCTTCCACATCGAGGAGACGCCCGAGGGCGAGCAGCTCAACATCGTGCTCGCTTATGAGCCTCGCGAAATCAAGCACCTGAACACCACCACCTTCTTCCCCGTGCTGGTGAACGACAGCAACTATTACCTCTATTTCGCCTACATGACGCGCGGCGACGACGCCGAGTGGACCACGCGCTACCACGGCCTCATCGAGCCGGGCGTGCAGCTGCAACTCGACGAGTTCGGCCACGACGACCTCAACGGCATGACCCACATCGCCGTGCAATATGTGGCCTTCAAGCAGGACCGCCACTTCAAGCTCAAGAACCCCGCCCTGGTGGAGCAGCGGCTCGACGTGACGCGCTTCCACAAACTGCACACGTTCCACGCGAGCGAATACTTCGACACACCCGTGCTCACCGTCGACATCACCCGCAGCGACCGCCCCGTGCGGCAGCTGCACATCGACAGCAGCGAGCTCGAGGCCGCCATGCGCCAGAAGGGCGACCGTCGCACACCGGCCTCCAAGCCCAAGGGAAAGCCCCAGCAGCAGCGCAGCCAGGAGATTGTGGTGCAGGACCTGCACATTGCCGAGCTGCTCGACAACTTGACCGGACTCAGCAACGCCGACATCCTGAACTACCAGCTCGACAAGTTCAACGAGGTGATGCGCGCCCACCTCAAGCACCCCGGGCAGCGCATCGTGTTCATCCACGGCAAGGGCGAGGGCGTGCTGCGCCGCGCGCTGCTCGAGGAGCTCAAGCGCCACTATCCCGCCTGCCAGGTGCAGGACGCCAGTTTCAAGGAGTATGGCTTCGGAGCCACGCAGGTCACCATCCACAACTCGCGCTGACGCCGCCCCACACCGAGCGAAGCATCTTATAATCCACCCACTGCGATGAAGAAGTTGATAGCCCCGCTGATGCTGCTGGCGACCCTGTGCGCCAGTGCCGGCCCCCCCTACGAGATTTATCCCATTCCCCACAGCCAGCAGGCTCTGGCCGCTCGCGCGGCGTTCACGCCACGCGTGGCGGTGGTGGCCCAGACCGGCATCGATGCCGCCACCGTCGAGCGCGCGCGGCAGGTGCTCGCCGACCACGGCCTTGAGGCCCATGTGGCCCAACAGGCCCCCGCCAGCGGCTCGGCCGTGCTGCTCGCCGTAGCGCCTCATGGCGGCCCGGCGCAGCAGCGACTGGCGGCGATGGGCATCGGCACCGACGTGCTGACGCTGCCCGGCAAGTACGACCGCCACATCCTGGCGCTCACCGCCGATGCCGCTGGGGCGGCGCAGGTGGCCATCGTGGGCGAGCACACCGACGCCGCCTTCTGTGCCCTGGCGTCGCTCGAGCAGATGCTCGACCAGCGCGGGCCGGACCGGAAAATGCCCTGCGCCGTGCTTCACGACTATGCCGACGTGCAGTGCCGTGGCGTCATCGAGGGATACTACGGCGTACCCTACTCGGCGGAGGTGACCAAAGACCTGTTCCGCTTCATGGCGCGCTACAAGCTCAACACCTACATGTATGGTGCCAAGAGCGACGCCTACCACTCGCGCTACTGGTCGGACCCCTATCCGGCCAGCATCACCGCCGAGCAGCAGCGGCTGGGCATGCTCAGCAGCGACATGATGCGCGACATTGCCACTGCCGCCACTGCCGCCAAGGTCAACTTTGTGTGGGCCATCCACCCGGGCAAAGCCTTCGCCGACCCCGCCGACCACACTGTGCTCGACCGCATCATGCGCAAGTTCGAGGCCATGCATGCGCTGGGGCTGCGCCAGTTTGGCGTGTTTGTCGACGATGTGGGTGTGCCTTCCGACCCCGCCATCATGCGTCTGTGCACGCAGAACCTCACCGCCCTGCAGCAGCGCATCGACCAGCGCTGGAACGTGGCCGGCGCCGCGCCGGCCGACACCGTGCGCCCTTTGCACTACGTGCCGCAGCTCTATGCCTACGGCTGGGTGACGCTCGACAAGGCGCAGGCCTTCTACGAGTCGCTCCGACCCGTGCCGGCCAAGGTGAATATCTACATCACCGGCAAGAACGTGTGGTCGGTGCCCAACAACCACGACCTCAGCCTCGTGAGCCAGTGGCTGGGGCGCGACGTGGGGTGGTGGTGGAACTATCCCTGCAACGACCAGGACCCCACCAAGCTCTTCGTGATGGACACCTACACCAACTTCCGCGACGAGACCCACATCTTGAGCCTCGACCGCCTGGAGCGCGAGCTGCGCGGCACACGCACGGTGCTGGTCAACCCCATGCAGCAGGGCGAGCTGTCGAAGGTGGCGCTCTTCGGCATGGCCGACTACACGTGGAACAACCGCGCCTTCAACTGCGAGACCAGCTGGCAGGCCTCGCTGCCTGCCGTGGTGGGCAGCGACCATGCCGCCGCCCTGCGCCGCGTGGCTCCGCTGCTGCGCTACTACGACGCCGACGCGCTCGACTACTACATCGTGCGCTACAAGCAGAGTGTGGAGCAAGGCCGGCCCACCCCCGGGGCCCTCATCGGCCAGCTCACCGCCGTGATGCAGGCCTGCGAGCAGCTCGCCGAGTTGCAGCATTCGCCCTCGGCCAGCCAGCGCTTGCTCTACGACGACCTGCGCCCGTGGCTGCTGCGCCTGCACGACATGAGCGCCGAGGCCGTGGCGCTGCTGCGGGGCGAGACGCCGCCAGCGGTCGACGCCGCCAGCGAGCCGCGCTACCAGTTCAGCATCCTGGGCGGCATGGGCGAACACATCGCACTCGAAACGCGCACCGCCGAGCCGGCCGCACAGGCCCTGGCACCATTCATCGAATGGCTCCGCGACCGGCAGCGCTGAATATTCTAGATAATCTAGAAAATCTAGATAATCTAGAAAATCTAGAACTTCTAGAGCAACGATATCAGATTAAAAGCAAGAAACGATGAATAAGATTCAACCTACAATCCTCGCCGCCCTGCTGCTGGCCGTGGCCGCAATGAGCGGCTGCACGCCGCAGGGCGACGGCGGCCGGCCCACGGCGGCCGTGAGCGAAACCACCACTGGCACCAACGAGGCGGCCACAACGCCTGCCGAGGCCGCTGCTGGCGACGTGCAACCCTCCATAACCGGCACCATCGACCACAGCACCTGGACCGAGGGGCAGACGTCGACGGTGACTTTTGCGCGCTTTCCGGCCACACTGGCCGAGTGGCAGCAGGCGCAGCGTGTGCTTGGCGCCGAGCCGCAGGGCACCGTGGCGCTGCAAGTGATGGCCTTTGAACTCTTCAGGCGCAACCCCGCCGATGGCCGCCGGGCCTTGGAGCTGAACAACACCGGCACCAACTGCCGGTCGACCCTTGAGCGGGTGCAGCAGCTCATGGATACCAAGGACACCAATTATGCCCGCCCCTATATCGCCGCCGCGCTGCTCAAGGGAGCCACGCCCGACAACGGCTACCGCGCCGCTACGCCCTATCAGGTGGAGGTGCGCGTGAATCCCGCCGTCAAGTATCAAGACAGCCAGATGCTGCAAGGCACGGTGATTTATCTGCAGGTCGACGCCCAGGGCTGGGACACCAACTGGCGTGGCGTGGAGGTGGTCAAGCCCGAAGGGCAGCCATACTACGTGGTGAGCAACTGTCCCGCGCTCTACACCCAGTGCAAGGCCGTGAAGGGCACCTGGGCCGGACTCGAGTAGTGCGGTGGGGTCAGAGCAGATGCAGGTCGAGGGCCAGCAGGCGTGCTGTGGCGATGGTTTCGGCGGCAGTCTCGATGCGTGTGGAGTCGAAGCGGCGCTGGGCCTTGGCATAGTGCGGAGTGCGCGCCGCCAGGGTGCGGTGCACGTAGCGGGCGATGTCGTCGTCGCCCAGGGTGGCGATTTGCGGCCGCTTGGCGCGATGCTCGGGCAGGCACAGCCGCGCGATGATGCGCTCGGCGCTGGTGGTGAGCCACACGGTGACCCCGGTGGCGTTCATCAGCTCCATGTTGCCGGGCTGGCAAGGCGTGCCGCCGCCGCAAGCCACTATGGCGCGGCTGCCGTCGTGCGCCACCTGGCGCAGCGCCTCGCGCTCCAGCTGCCGGAACCGCGCCTCGCCGATGAGGGGCATCAGCTCCACGATGGGGCGGCCCTGCTCGTGCTCGATGAGCTGGTCGAGGTCGACGAAAGGCAGCCCGGCCTGCCGGGCCAGCTCGAGGCCGAGGGTCGTCTTGCCGCAACCCGGGAATCCAATCAGATAGACCGGCATGGTCACACTTTGCGCCATACGAAAAGTTTGTCGCTGGGACGGATTTTGGTGCCGGTCTTGATGGAGAAGCTGTCGCCTTTCACGGCTTTCTCCACCGGCTCGAGGCCCACGCGAATTTCGTCGACGGTGAGCATCAGCGCGCCGGTGGTGGGCCCGGTGATCACAATCTCGTCGCCCACGTGCAGCTCGCCGGCCTCCATGAGGAACTCGCCCACACCGATTTGGCCGAAGTAGCGCACGCCCTTGGCCGCGTATACCTTCTGCCGCGTGGCGCTGGAGCCGTACTTGCTGTTCCACTCGCCCAGTCGCTGCCCCAGGTAGTAGCCATCCCAGAATCCACGGTTGAACACCCGCGCCAGCTGCTCGTCGAGGCGGGCGATGAGGGCTTCGTCGTAGGTGCCGGCGATGATTGCGTTGAGCGCCTCGCCATAGGCACTCACCACCGTGCGCACGTATTCCGGCCCTCGCGCGCGGCCCTCGATTTTGAACACGCGCACACCGGCGTCAATCATCTTGTTCAGGAAGTGGATGGTCTTCAAGTCTTTGGGCGACATGATGTATTTGTCCTTCACTTCGAGTTCCCAGCCCGTTTCGCGGTCGGTGACCAGGTAGCTGCGCCGGCACAGCTGGTGGCAGGCGCCGCGGTTGGCGCTGGTCCAGGCCTCGTGCAGGCTCAGGTAGCACTTGCCGCTGACGGCCATGCACAGGGCGCCGTGGCAGAACATCTCGATGCGCAGCGGCTGGCCGTGCGGCCCGCGTATGTCGTCGGTGATGATGGCTTGGTGGATGGCGTGCACCTGGTCGAGGTCGAGCTCGCGCGCGAGTACCACCACGTCGGCCCACTGGGCGTAGAAGCGCAGGGCCTCGCGGTTGCTCACGTTCACCTGGGTGGAGATGTGCACGGCCACGCCCTGCGAGCGGGCGTAGAGGATGGTGGCCATGTCGGTGGCGATGATGGCCGTGACGCCCGCCTGGCGCGCCGCGTCGACGATGCTGTGCATGTAGGCGATGTCGCGGTCGTAGATGATGGTGTTCACCGTCAGGTAGGTCTTGATGCCGCGCTCTTGGCACCAGGCTACGATGGTGTGCAGGTCGTGGAGCGTGAAGTTGACGCTCGATTTCGAGCGCATGTTGAGTTGCTCGATGCCGAAGTAGATGGCGTCGGCTCCGCCCTGCCACGCCGCGGTGAGCGAGTCCCACGACCCAACAGGGGCCATGATTTCGAAGTCGGTCCTGTTCATTTCTTTTCGAACAGCTTGCGGTAGATGCCGGTGATGTGTTGGTAGAAGATGTCGTAGTTGAGCCGCTGGTCGAAGTCGGCCTTTGCCCGTGCTCCGATGCGCTGCCGCATGGCGGGGTCGTCGATGAGGCTCTTCATGGCTGCGGCGAGCATGTGCGGGTTGCCGGGGTTGACCAGCAGCGCGTTCTTGCCGTCGTCGACGTATTCGCGTTGCGCGCCGTTGCTGGTGGCGATGTGGGGCTTGCCCTGCATCATGTACTCGAGATTGGCGATGCCCAGGGCCTCGGGCTCGATGCTGGGCAGCACGCCGAAGTCGCATTGGGCGATGAGGCTCGAAATGTTCTCCTGGAAGCCGACGAGCGACACGTTGCGCACGAGCTGCTGCGCCACGATGTAGCCCTTGAGCTGGCTCTCGTACTTGCGCTTTCCCTCGCCGATGATGGCCAGCCGGTAGGTGCGCTTGTCGAGCTGTGCGGCGGCCTGGAGGAGCACGTCGAGGCCCTTCTCAGCGCACAGACGGCCGTGATACAGGATGAGAGCCTGTCCGGGCTCCACGTTCATGCGCTGGCGCAGGTCGATGGGCGGCACGGCCAGGGGGTTGGCCATCACGCTGTCGAGCACCACGCTGGCGCGCGAGGCGTCGAAGCCGTGGGCGGCGTTCATCCACACGTCGTGGGCCATCTGCGAGACGAACACGTAGTGGTCGATGGCCTTGTAGAGCTTGCGGTAGATGTAGTTGCTCTTGGGGGTGGTGATGCCGTGAATGGTCATCACCACGCGTGTGTTGGGGTTCTCGCTCATGCGGCGTGCCATCACGGCGGCAAAGGCGTCGTGAAACGTGTGCACGTGCACCACGTTGCGCCCCTTGCGCAGCAGGCGCGCGAAGCGCATCGGCGAGTCGAGGTCGGTGATGCCCTTGAGCGGGAGGATGGAGATGGGCACCTCGAGCCGGCGGAAGTGGGTGAGCACGGGCTCGTTTTTGCGGCACACCACCTCGACGTAGAAGTCGGGGTCATGGCGCAGGTGCGAGGTAAGCCCGTAGGCATATTCCTCGGCTCCTGTCCAGGTTTTGTTCGAAACGATATGGAAAACGTTGATCATCGGTGGTGGGGTGTGTTAGGACTCTTCTTCTATCGGGTCTTCGATGTCGAGGATGATGTTGACCAAGGCGTTGAGGTCGTCGATGTCGACAATCTGGTCGCGGTTGATGTCGCCGCCGGCATGGACGGGCTTCACGCCGATGATCATGTTCACCATCTCGTTGAGGTCGTCGATATCGACGGCACCGCTGCGGTTGACATCGCCAATGGGGTAGCGCTCGGTGGTGAACACGTAGTCGTCGAGATAGGTCATGTGCGGCTCAATCCAGTTGACGATGTAGTCGAGTTCGGCGTTGATGTCGACGGTGTGGCGCAGAAACACGTCGTTCTCGAACCGCCAAGCCTCGCGCTGCACGGTGCCGCTGCGGTTGATGGTGGCCACGGCCTGGGTGAAGCGGTCGATGAGCGCCTGAGTGGCCAGCGGGCCTTCGCGCAGCTCGCGGTAGCGCTCAATGGTGCGCTCGTTGAAGCCGTCCACGTTCAGCTCAATCAGGCGGAGCAGGTAGCGGTGGTGGTTGGTGAAGTCGGTGATCAGGTTGTGCCACGGTCCCAGATAGTAGGGGTGCATGTCCTGCCACATCCAGTTCTGCCCGAACGACACGTCGAAGTCCCACAGGCCCAGGGTGAGCTTCGGACTCTCGTTGCGGTCGTAGCAGCCGTAATACACGTTCTTGCCCTGGTTGTCGAAGGCCAGGAGCGTCTGCAGGAAGATGTAGGAGTCGATGACCACGGGAATGTCGAGCAGGTCGCCGATTTGCGCCGCGAAGGTGCTGTCGTCGGCCTGGCAGCACAGCTTGCCCAGGTTGTAGAGCAGGTCGTAGTTGGTGGGCTTCACCTCGTCGAGGTCGGGATACTTGGTCTCGAAGTTGTTGTAGCGGGCGTAGCGTCCGTTGGGCATGGTGGGCGGCACGGAGTCCATGAGGGTGATCACCGAGCGGTCGTCGGCCTTCCAGAGCTGGCCGTGAATCTCGAGGGTCTCCGCGTCGTATTTTTTGAGCTTGAGCTGCTTGCGGTCCATGGCCTCGCTCATGTTGTAGATACCGCGGTAGTCGCCGTCGAGGAAGACCTCGATGAGCTGTCCGCGCACCGCCGATCGCGCGCTGGGCTCGCTCTCGGCGTAGTAGGGCTTGCAGCCCATGTCGTTCCACAGGTCGGCGCACACGCGGTTGCGGATGCGCAGGTTGTCGCAGCCGCCACCGTCGAGCACCCAGCTGTTGTCGTTGCGCAGCCCGAACAGCTTCAGGTCGAGTTTCTCGTCGTTGTCGTCGACAAACTTCACGTGATAGCCGCGTTTCTCCCGGGCGTTGTAGTAGGTGAGGCTGCCGCGGTAGCGCACCTTGGCGCGCACATGGTAGTCGGCGGCGTCGGGCAGCATGATGTGGAAGGGCACAATCACGTAGTCGGTGCGGTTGAACGTTCCACCGAATTCGATGATTGGCAGGAAGGTGAACTGCAGCTCGCCGCTCCAGGTGGTGCTGTCGGGGCGCGTCACGTCGACGTGCAGGCGTGTGAGTGCGTCGAGGTTCGGAATCACGATGGAGTCGGTGCCAAGCGCCTGGCCGTCGATGGCCACAGCGATGGCTGTGCTGTCGAGCTCGACAAGGGCGCGGTAGTCGCTGCCGAAGTCGGCCTCGGCCACGCTGCACAAGAGCAGGCCCCGGGCCTGGTCGCTCACCACATGCTTGCCGTTGATGGTGATTTGGCCGTAGGCCGACAGCACAATGCCGAGCGAGAGCACGAAGGTCATGAGTCGGGTCATAGTTCTTTCGCGTAAGGGTTATGAACCGCAAAATTAAGTATTCTTGCGCAAATCTCCAAATCTGGGCAAACATTAACGAAAAAAAACACCGCCAATCGGTGCGGCGAATGTGCATTAATTAGTAATTTTGCACACTCCAAAGGCAAAACACAATGCGACTGAACACGCTCACGTTACTGAACTACAAAAACATCGCCGAGGCGCACCTCGACTTCGCTCCGGGCGTGAACTGCCTGATAGGCAACAACGGCATGGGCAAGACCAACATTCTCGACGCAGTCTACTACCTGAGCTTCTGCCGCAGCAGCAGCCATCAGCCCGACGCCACGGTGATTCGCCACGGCGAGCCGTTCATGATGCTCCAGGGCAGCTATTCGCGCCGCGAGGCCAGCGAGGACATCAGCATCTCGCTGCAGCGTGGCAAGCGGAAGGTGGCGCGGCGCGGCGGCAAGGAGTACCAGCGCCTGAGCCAGCACATAGGCTTGCTGCCGCTGGTCATGATCTCGCCCATGGACTGGGACCTAATCCGTGGCGCCGGCGAGGAGCGCCGGAGGCTCATGGACCAAATCATCGCGCAGGGCGACGCCGAGTATCTCGACGCCCTGATCCGCTACGGCAAGGCAGTGGAGCAGCGCAACAGCATGATCAGGCACGACATGCGCGACCCGCTGCTCTACGAGACCGTGGAGCAGGTGATGTGCAGCGCCGCCCGGGTGGTGCACGAGGCCCGCGGGCGATGGGTGGAGCAGTGCACGCCCATCTTCCTGCGCTACTACCAGGCGGTGGCCGGCAGCCAGGAGCGCGTGCAGATGCGCTACGAGAGCGTGCTCAACAAGGCCCCGCTCGAGCAGGTGCTCGCCGGCAACCGCGAGCGCGACCTGGCCATCGGCTACACCACGCAGGGCGTGCACCGCGACGACATCGAGCTGCTGCTCGACGGCCACAGCATGCGCCGCACCGGCTCGCAGGGGCAGTGCAAAACCTATACCATCGCCCTTCGCCTGGCGCAGTTCGACTTCATCAAGGCCGTGAATCCCGCCACGCCCATCCTGCTGCTCGACGACATCTTCGACAAGCTCGACGCCACCCGCGTGGAGCGCATCGTCGACGTGGTGGCCAGCGAGCAGTTCGGGCAGATTTTCATCACCGACACCAACCGCACCCACCTCGACAGCATCGTGGCGCGCCTGCAGGGCGACCACCGCATGTTTGCCGTGGACGGCGGTGTGTGCACGCCCATCGAGAAAGGAGGCCGGCCGTGAAGCGCACCCATCCCAAAAGCATCGCCGAGGTCATCGACGGCTACCTCAAGGCCGAGCACCTCGACACGCAGCTCGACGAGCAGCGCGCCAGCGCCCTGTGGCCGCAAATCGTGGGCCAGGGCATCAACCGCTACACCATCAGCCGCGAGGTGAGTGGAGGAGTGATGCGCGTGCGCCTGTCGTCGGCCCCGCTGCGCAACCAGCTCGTGATGAGCCGGACGGCCATCATCGAGCGCATCAACGAGGCCCTGGGGCGAGAGGTGATACAAGAAATCATATTTCAGTGACAGTTAACTAACGATTTTTTCCGCACATAGGCATGACAGACAAGAAATCCCGTATCCGGGCGCAATATCCCTTCCGCTGCGCCACACCGGTGCAGCTCCGGTTCAGCGACATCGACATGTTGGGGCATCTGAACAACAACGCTTACCTGCAAATCTACGACCTGGGCAAGAACGACTATTTCGCCAAGGTGCGTCCCGGCTATGTGAAGTGGAGCCGGCCGCCGCTCATGATTGTGAACCTGAACTGCTCGTTCCTGGCCCAGACCCGCTTCCACGAGCCGGTGGAAGTGCTCACGCAGGTGGCGCGCATGGGCGAGAAGAGTTTCACGATGATGCAGCAGGTGGTGAACGCCGAGACGCACGAGGTGAAAAGCGAGTGCGAGAGCGTGATGGTCTACTTCGACGACGATGGCCATCCCGCTCACGTGGCCGACGACTGGCGCCGCGACATTGCCACCTACGAAGGCCGCGAATTGTAATCAGTCCGTATGACTAAACATCTGCTACAATGGAAGAAACCGTTTATATGCCCGCCATGACTCAATGGCAGTTCTATGTCGAGTTTGCCGTCCAGTTTGTCGTAGGCTTGCTCTTCGCCATAGGCATGCTCTATCTGGCTCAACGCGACCCCACATTGCAATGGCAGCCGTCGAATCGGACGAAGGTGTTGAGCGATAAACTGGGCTATGGCTTGATTATTGTAGCCGGTTTCGCCAGTTTCTTCTCGCTGCGCGAGGTGTGCTTTGCTTTTGTCGACGATGCGTCGACAGCCATGGCCGAGTCGGTGGTCGACACCGCCGGCGAAGTCATCGACGGCACTTACACCGCTCCCGACACCGAAAAGATGAAGGACTACCTGCATGGCGTCATCTGGGGCAAGCCCAACTCATGGCAGCAACAGGCGCTGATACTGATGGCAATCTTCTGGGTGGCGATAGGGTGGTGCGCCTATGTGTTCGACTTCAAGTTGTCGCCGGTGGGCGTGCTCAAGAAGATGCTCAAAGCGGTGGGCTATGTGTCGCTGTCGGTGCTCATGTTCATCGTGCCCATGTGTTTCCACCGCTTCGACGGCAGCGAGTTCAAGGTGCCACTCCTGTTGGCAGCCATCGCCGCTGTGTGCATCGCCGCGTCGCACACCTATTTCCGCGCCACTCCGCCCCCATTGCCCGAGGCGTGAGCGGCAATCGCCATGGGGTCAGAACAGCTTGGCGATGTTCTCCGTCATCATCTTCACCGACATCGCCAGCAGGATGATGCCGAAAAACTTGCGCGAAAAGAAGATGCCTCCTTCGCCCAGCAGACGCTGCACGCGGTCGGTGCTGCGAATCACCAGATACACCCACACCATGTTGATGGCCAGGCCGATGAGGATGTTCACGTCATCGTACATCGCCTTGAGCGAGATGAGTGTGGTGAGCACTCCGGCGCCCGCGATGAGCGGAAACACCAGCGGCACGATTGTCGCCCCGCCCGATGGGGCGTTGTTCTTGAAAATCTCCACGTCGAGAATCATCTCCAGGGCCATGAGAAACATCAAAAAGCCGCCCGCTGTGGCAAACGACTGGATGTTGCAGTTGAAGATGCCCAGAATCCAGTAGCCGCCGTAGTAGAAGCCCAGCATCACCACCGTGGAATAGATGGTGGCCTTGAGCGCGTTCACCTCGCGGCCACGGTCGCGCAGCTGGAGGATGATGGGCACCGAGCCCACAATGTCGATGATACTCAGCAGCACCAGCGTGGCACTCAGAATCTGGGTGAAGTTGATGTGTCCCATTGTCGTAGTAGATGAGTGGTTGAACGGATTCGAAGTGCAAAATTACTAAAAAATTCGACAACAGCCACATTTCCAGTCCAGCTATTTTCCGCCACCGCGGGCCGCCCCCGCGAACCTTACCCACAGACGGCTTTTCGCGCCTGTTGTCAAGCCTCGCGAGCCAGATGGCAGCCCGAATCGTGACCCGCCCATCGCGCGAGCGCCGTCCCCCAGCCATCACCAACCATTGCCATAATTGGCCATATCTCGGAAAAACAACGAGATGTGGACACTTTTGCGATATTATAATTGGCCATATCTCGGAAAAACAACGAGATGTGGACACTTTTGCGAGGCTATAATTGTCCACATCGAATATTCTTTGTATTTTTGCCACCAAAAAGAATTGACATGGACAAAATCATAGCGAGGACAGCCGAGATTGAAACGCTGGAGCGGAAGTACCGCTCTGGCAAGTCGGAATTTGTGATTGTCTACGGAAGGCGGCGAATAGGTAAAACCTACTTGGTGAACCATGTGTTTGCCGACCGGTTCACGTTCACCTATGTGGGTGCCCGAAATCAGAAGCCCCCGAAACAACTCCAGCGATTTGCCGAGCAGCTAAGGGCGTACAGTGGCTCAGCCTATGCCCCTACGCTGTCGAATTGGGACGAGGCGTTCATGGCGTTGCGGTCGCTCATCGAGATGAAGCCACGCGATGAGCGCAAGGTGATTTTCTTCGATGAAATGCCATGGATCGACACGCCCCGCAGCGCGTTTGTCGAAGCGCTGGAGTATTTCTGGAACGCTTGGGCGGCACAGCGCGACGACATCTTGTTCGTTGCCTGTGGTTCGGCCACATCATGGATGGTGAACAAACTCATCCGCAACAAGGGCGGACTGTACAATCGAATCACCGAGCAGATTTATTTGCGCCCCTTCAAGCTGGCCGAGTGCGAGCAGTATCTGCATGCCAATGGGTGCCAATGGGATAGGTACACCATTCTGCAATGCCACATGGCTATGGGGGGCGTGCCATTTTATATGAGTCTGCTGGACCCGGCTCAAAGTTTGGCGCAAAACATCGACCGGCTGTTTTTTGCCAAGAACGCACCGATGCGTGAGGAATTCGACGAATTGTTCAGCGCGTTGTTCAATCAAGCCGATAAGTATATACGTGTGGTTCGAGTTTTGGCTGAGTGCCGCGAGGGGATGCTGCGGGCCGAGTTGGAGCAAAAGACCAAACTGTCGGGCGGCGGCCTCACACGAGTGCTCGACAATCTGCAGCGTTGCGATTTCATCGATAGTTTCGTCCGCTACAAATCGTCGGTCCGCAATAAGCTCTATCGCATCTGCGACCCTTACACATTGTTCTATTACAAGTTTATAGCGGGTAACAATTCGAAGGACGAGCACTGGTGGGCCAACAACATGAACTCGCATTCCGTGGAGTCGTGGCAAGGTTTCAGTTTCGAAACCATCTGCTTGATGCACCTCAGCCAAATCAAGCAAAGGCTGGGCATCGGAGGCATTGCAACCAGTGCCAGTTCGTGGCGATCGTTGGGCGGGACAGGCACCCCTGGGGCGCAGGTCGACTTGGTGATCGACCGCTCCGACCGGGTGGTCAACCTATGTGAAATGAAATTCACTGTGGAGCCTTACATCATCACGAAGGCCTACGAAGAAAGGCTCCGCAGCCGAATGGCACTTTTCCGGGCCGAGACGCGCACGCGCAAGAGCCTGGTGACAACCATGGTGACCACCTACGGCATCGTTCGCGGCCTGCATTCGGGCATCGTTCAGAGCGAAGTTGTTATGGACGACTTGTTTCACGAATAACATCTTCGCCTACGGAATCAGGCTGCACCTCGGAAATGCAAAACAAAAACCTATTTTTATTGTGTTTTCGATGGCCAAACAAGACAAATGTTAAAAATACCAACATAGGGCGACCGTGTTTTTATTTCAAGAAAACCACAAATCACTATCAATCAACTATTTATAGAATATTTCGTCACAAAGTGTCGAAGTTAATAAAAATGGAAAAAAACCGCTTAGGTATGGTCTATTATTATTATTATTGGTAATTTTGCACAAAAGTATGGTTTATTGCATTTTCAAACCACTCTACCACTTTATCAACTATTTTTTTAGCTTATGAAAAAAATCATTGTCCTTTTCACAACCATCTTGATGGCCCTATGCGCCGACGCAGTGACTTTGCGTATATGTGGAGAAAATTGTGATGCAAATAGCATTTCGACTCTCAACCAGACACTCACCAATCTTGGCTATCTGCGTAGTGGCTCGCTGGCTTTCGATGCCAACAGCAACACATTGACGCTCAACAATGTTGACATCTTGAGCGACCGTAACATCGTCGAAATCGTCGAGATGGAACAGCTCCAGATCGAGGTGATTGGCAACTGCGTGCTCAAGACGTACAAGGAGGGTAATGTGCAGGCCGACAACAGTCTCTGCTGCATCTATTCCACCCCATGGCAGAGCCATCCTTCAAACATCAACTTCACGGGTAGCGGCAAGCTGAAAATGACATCGACTAACATTGCATTCTTTGCATTCAACCGGTACAGTCTGCGTTACGAGTTCAACGGTCCTGATGTGTCGATATATGCCCGAAGCGGCATCAACTCGACCAGTGTGTACCGGGTGGCCTATAAGATGAATTCTGGTTCGCTGGATATATGGGGTGAGCAGGAAGCCATTTTCCACTACTTCAACCAGCAGGACGGGGTCTCGGGCACGATGACCTTTGGCCCAGGAATGAAAATATTGGAACCCAACAACGCTTGGTGGGAATGTAAATTAAGTATGGGCTATGGCGCTTATATCCGGCAATTAGGCGAGTCGGGAAATGGCGTCGCCAAGCATGTGAAAATTGGCAGCAAGTACAACCTGTGGATTGGAAATGAGCAAGTCACAACGCAGAACTGCGATGACATTTTGGGCGACTCAAAGGTGAGTTACTCCCAAAGCCAAAACACCTTGACCCTGAATGGTGCCACCATCAGCGGCCCGTACCAGGTCATCAGTAGCGACATTGCCGGACTTCACATCAAGCTCTTGGGCGAGAACCGCCTCGTCACCCAGCACAATGCATATGGCATTGCGCTCAACGAAAGCGACGGCGTGGTGATCGAAGGCGACGGGTCGCTTTCAATGGAATCGGCTGTCGACCAGGTGGGCATCGGACTATTCACCCACAAAACCGGTTCACCGGCACATGTCACCATACGCGACTGCTCCATCACGATGCCTCAAGGATATATCCAGAACGAGGAAAACGACTGCGCACTCACCTTGGACCATGCTTATATCCACATCCGTGACGGCTACATCTCCACCCCGCCTGAACTGACGCTCATCGACTGCAAAATCACCAATCCTGTGAACGGAAAAGTGAATGAATATGGCGAAGTCGTAACCCAACACAACATCAGCTATTGGGGCGATTTGGAAATAGTCCCCACCGATTTCGGACTCACCGTGGCCGGTGTGGAGGTGCTCACGCGAAACTGCGATCACATCCTCGGCATCGGCACCGACGCCGCCACTTATAATCCCAGCACCAAGACGCTTACACTCAAAAATGTGAGCATTATAGATGATAACATCAGCACCGGCATTTCGGTGTCCAACAACGACACACTCAACATCGTTCTCAAGGGTGTTAACGGATTCATCCTCAGCCGAGGCTACGGGTTGTCGACCAACGGCATCACCGCATCAAGCACCGTGGTCAATATCACCGGCAGCGGCAGTCTGTCGCTGGTGGCCGATAACGGCATATCCCTGTTCCGTGGTTCCCAACTCGCTTTGAGTGGTGGTGGTAAGGTGGAAATCATTGGCTGGTACTATGGCATTGCGGGCCATAACTTCTTGCAGGACATGGTGCACGAAACTGTGAGTGTCGACGGTTCCACGCTCAAAGCTTCGGTTTCCACATCAGTCAACGCCAATAGTGCCATGTGGTTCATTGACGACCTGACGATGACCGGCTGCGGCATCACTGAGCCTCAAGGGGCCTACTTCGACTCAGAATACATGACGATAAAAGGAAGCGACAACCAGCCCGTGAAATCATTCACCATCGCTCCAATGGCCGCATTGGCCGAAGGCGACATCAACGGCGACAACGCGGTCGACGTGTCGGACGTGAATGCAATCATCAACATCATCCTTGAAATCAAGTCGCCCGACGACTATCCTGGCAATGCCAATCTTGATGGCAACAACACGGTAGACATCTCGGACATGAACATGCTTATCAATATCATTTTGGCGAATTAATGCCGCGATATTGTTAATACAGCTGCTTGTGAATCATTGTCTTTGATTGTCATCAGTTGTCCTTGATTGTCTGATTTTGCCAGCGTGGGTGGCAGAGGCATAGGGTCACAGTGCATTACTGGTGACCCTTAATTTTGCTTGCCGTTTTCTTGCCATTGCGCTCGGTTTGCACTAATTATGCCCCAAAATTGGCGAAATTAGGCGGCACCTCGGCAAAAAAGCAAGCGAGCTTGCTTGTTTTTGCGCTCGGTTTGCACTAATTTTGCGCCATAATCGCGAAATTAGGCGGCACCTCGGCAAAAAAGCAAGCGAGCTTGCTTGTTTTGCGCTCGGTTTGCACTAATTTTGCAGGCTGAAACGATTTTAACCACCTAACTGATATGGCAAACCATCACAATCATGAGCACTGCGACTGCGGCTGCTCGCACGACCATCACCACGAGAATGAGAACAAATATGAGGCTGTTGTGGCCGGCAGCCATGTCGGCACCGACGACGCGGCGGTGAGCGCCGCCGTGCAGCGCATCCTCGACGAGCACCGGGCCGACAACGATAACGCCCAGGTGTGGGAGTTCCTGCTGGGATGCGTGGACCTGACCACGCTGAACACCGACGACAGCGAACAGAGCGTGGCGCAGTTTGTGCAGCGTGTGAACGACTACGATGAGCATCACCCCGACCACCGCAACGTGGCCGCCGTGTGTGTGTACAGCAATTTCGCGCAGACGGCCCGCGCGCAGCTCGAAGTGACGGGCGTCAACATCGCCGTGTGCAGCGCCTGCTTCCCGTCGTCGCAGGCCCACCTGGAGACCAAAATCGCCGAGACGGCACTCGCCGTGCAGGACGGCGCCGACGAGGTGGACGTGGTGCTCAACGTGGGCTACTTCCGCGACCAGGCCTGGCAGGAGCTGTGCGACGAGATCGCCGAGCTCAAGGCCACCGTGGGCGAGCGGCACCTGAAGGTGATTCTCGAAACGGGACTGCTCAAGAGCGCCGAAGCCATCCGCCGAGCCAGCATCCTGGCCATGTATAGCGGGGCCGACTTCATCAAGACCAGCACCGGCAAGGGCTATCCCGGGGCCACGCTCGAGGCGGCCTATGTGATGTGCCAGTGCATCAAGGAGTTCCACGAGCGCACCGGGCAGGTGGTGGGCTTCAAGGCTTCGGGCGGCATCCGCACCACCGCCGACGCCGTGAACTACTACACCATCGTCAAAGAGGTGCTGGGCGAGGAGTGGCTCACCCCCGAGCGCTTCCGCATAGGCGCCAGCAGCCTGGCCAACGCGCTCTTCCAGTCGTTTGCCGGCACCGACGAGAAACCGTTCTGAACAAATCCACCGCTCCGCGCTCCACGCGCGGACGCTGTTGTGAATCACTTTGACAAATCGCTGAATTGAAAAAAGGTTTCCTGCATTCGGTGGTGTGGGTGGTGCTGCTCACACTGCTTGTGTTGCTGACGCTGTCGTGGCTGCCGGCGGTCAGGGTAGGGGAGTGGCAGATGCGCCGCGTGGACCTGCTCTCCGACGTGCGTGCCGACTCGCAGGCCGGCGGCGACGCCGAGCAGCTCGACTCGCTTCCCAGCGCCGCGCACCTGGCCGTGGTCGACAGCTGCCGGCCGGGCTTGATGTGCATCGCCGACATGAGCGACTCCACCCTGCGCGGCATGACTCCGCTCTACGAGGCCCTGGTGCGGCGCACCGAACTGGGGCGGCCCGTGCGCATCGCCGTGCTGGGCGACTCCTACATCGAGGGCGACATCTTCACGGCCGACCTGCGCCAGCTGCTGCAAGAGCATTACGGCGGGCATGGCGTGGGCTTTGTGCCTGCGTCAACGCCCAACCCGGGGTTCAGGCGCAGCGTGGTGCAACGGTCAGGCGGATGGACCGAGCACGACGCCAACTCCAAGGGCAACTACAGCACCCGGTGGGCCAACCTGACGGGGCACTACTTCGGCTCCGGCAGCGGAGCCTGGGTGGAGCTCAGCGGAGTGACTAAATACCTGAGCCGGCTCGACACGTGCGGCACGTCGTCGCTCATCGTGATGCGCAGCGGCACGGCCACC
>CAMVDK010000013.1 GCA_947166165.1 uncultured Porphyromonadaceae bacterium | reverse complement strand
GGCAACGTGATCGCCCAGAACGTCGACACCGACGGCGACGGCGATGCCGACGACGAGAGCGAGCAAATCGAGCAGGTGCACCAGGTGGAGAAGGCCGCCCGCGAGAGCCGCGAGCACCGGCAGAAGGTCGACGTGCCGGCACCGCCCAAGCCCAAGGCCAAGCCCGCCGCCCCCGCCGAGCGCTCCACCTACGCCCAGCAGCAGACCCACAAGCGCAACGAGCGCTATGCCGGAGGCCGGCACGGCGCCAAGGCCAGCCGCGAGGAGACCTACAAGCACTCGCGCAGCAGCAGCAACAAGGCCGACGCCAAGCAGCGCCGGCACGGCAAGAAGGCCGAACCCGCCAAGCCCACCGAGTATAACGTGAAGAAGGGCGAAACGCTGAGCGAAATCTCGGAGAAGACCGGCGTGCCCGTGTCGAAAATCAAAGAGGCCAACGGCATCAAGGGCGACAACATCCGCGCCGGCGAGAGCCTCAAGCTCACCACCACGCCCGCCAAGGGCAAGAAAGGCACCAAGGCCGACAAAGCCACCGCCAAGGGCAAGAAGGGGGCCAAAGCCGAGAAGGCCACCAGCGGAAAGGGGGCCAAGGCAGGCGGAAAGTCAACCTCCAAATCGAGCGGCACCAAGTCGAAAGGCAAAAAACGTAAGTAAGCCCCTCGCGATGCGACCGTTGATACTCATCAGCAACGACGACGGACTGGACTACCCCGGTCTGCAGACGCTTGTGGACATCGCCCGCGAGTTGGGCGATGTGGTGGCCGTGGTGCCGCTGCACCACCAGAGCGGCAAGTCGAACGCCATCACCATCCTCACCCCGCTGCGCGCTTTCCAGGTGCGCCACGAGGCCGGGCTGACGGTGTGGCAGGTGGACGGCACGCCCACCGACTGCATGAAGCTCGCCCTCGACCAGCTGCTCGGCGGCCGCCGGCCCGACCTGGTGCTCTCGGGCATCAACCACGGCTACAACGCCGGCATCAGCACCATCTACAGCGGCACGGTGGGCGTGGTGCTCGAGGCCGTGCTACGCCACATCCCCGCGGTGGCCTTCTCGCACGGCGACATTGTGCGCGACATCGATTTCGCGCCCTGCGTGCCGCACATCCGCCGCGTGGTGGAGCGCGCCCTGGGCCACCTCGACGCGCTGCGCGACGTATGCCTTAACGTCAACTTCCCCCGGCAGGCGGGCACCGTGAAGGGCCTCAAGGTCACCACCACCGCCATCGGCCACTGGGAGCAGGAATACGACCACCGCGTCGACCCGCACGGCTTCGACTATTACTGGCTGCAGGGCCGCTACGTGAGCGACAACCCCGACGACGACACCACCGACCTCTACTGGCTCGAGCGCGGCTGGGCCTCGGTCACCCCCATCCAGGTGGACCAGACCGTGCGCCAAGCCATGCCCGCCGTGGCGCAGATGCTCGGCATATAGCATCGAAGGAGCGGAAATTCGAAAATTAACATTTATTAGTGTAACTTTCGCCGTTCAAGCTGCGTCTAATGGGCAAAAATGAGCCTAATGCAGGCGAAAACCGAAAAAAACGGCGTAAGGATAATAATTGGTTTTAGATTTATTCGTACCTTTGCACGTTTGTATCGAACAACATTTTTCTCAAATAACAAAACCAATAGTTAGTTTTATGAAAATCAAACATCTCTTGCTTGCTGCGCTGATGTTGTTCAGCTGCACAGCAGTGGCCCAGCAATTTCCGCCTATCCCCGTCGACGACGCGGTGCGCGTCGGAAAGCTGCCCAACGGACTCACCTACTACGTGCGTCACAACGACTATCCCGAGCATCGGGTCAACTTCTACATTGCCCAGCGCGTGGGCTCGATTCAGGAGGAAGAGAGCCAGCGAGGCCTGGCCCACTTCCTGGAGCACATGGCCTTCAACGGCAGTGAGAACTTCCACGGCGAGGGCAAGGGCGTGATCGACTACACCCGCACCCTGGGTGTGGAGTTCGGTGGCGACCTGAACGCCTACACCAGCACCGACGAGACGGTGTACAACATCAACAACGTGCCCAGCACGCGCCAGAGCGCCATCGACTCGTGTCTGCTCATTCTGCGCGACTGGTCGTGCGGACTGCTGCTCGAGGACGAGGAAATCGACAAGGAGCGCGGTGTGATCCACGAGGAGTGGCGCCTGCGCCGCAGCGCCATGCAGCGCATGCTCGAGAACAACCTCGAGACCCTCTTCCCGAACTCGAAGTACGGCAAGCGCATGCCCATCGGCCTGATGAGCGTGGTGGACGGCTTCAAGTACAACGAGCTGCGCGACTACTACCACAAGTGGTATCGCCCCGACAACCAGGCCATCATCGTGGTCGGCGACATCGACGTCGACTACATGGAGAACCAGATCAAGGCCATGTTCACCCCCATCAAGCTCGCCCCCAACGCCGCACAGGTGGTGGCCGAGGCCGTGCCCGACAACGACGAGATGATCGTGGTCAGCGACAAGGACAAGGAGCAGCAGTACACCATCATCCAGCTCTACTTCAAGCACGACCCCACGACGCGCGAGGAGAAAGCCAACCTCGACTACATGATCGAGGAGTACGCCATGGACATCATGTCGCAAATGTTCGGTTCGCGCTTCAGCGAGAAGGCCCAGGAGCCCGACTGCCCGTTCATCCAGGCTGGCTGTGGCAACAGCTCCTACATCATGACCAACAACAAGGAGGCCTTTGTCTTCTATGCCCTTCCCAAGGAGGGTAAGGCCGAGGAGGCCGTGCAGGCCATCATGACCGAGGTGCTCCGCGCACGCCAGCACGGATTCACCGCCACCGAGTTCATCCGCGCCCGCGAAGAGTACATGTCGAGCCTCGAGCGCCGATACAACGAGCGCAACAAAATCAGCAACGAGCATTATGGCCGCAGCTATGCCGCCAACTATCTCACCGGCGAGCCCATTCCCAGCATCGAGCAGGAATACCAGATCATGCAGCAGCTCACCCCCATGCTCCCCGTCGAGCTCATCAACGAGGCCCTGAAAGAGGTCTTCCCCGAGGGTGACAAGAACATGGTGGTGACTGTCTACAGCCAGGAGAAGGACGGCGCCGTCTATCCCACCGTCGATGGCCTGAAGAACGCCATCAACATTGCCCGCAACACCCCCGTCGAGGCCTACGTCGACAATGTGAAGGACGAGCCCCTCATCGCCCAGCTGCCCAAGCCCGGTAGCATCAAGAAGGAGACCAAGAACACCCTGCTCGGCTACGACGAGCTCACGCTGAGCAACGGCGCGAAGGTGATTCTGAAGAAGACCGACTTCAAGGAGAACGAGGTGCGCCTCTATGCCGAGTCGAAGGGCGGCAGCTCGCTCTACGGCAAGGAAGACTGGGCCAACTGCGAGCTCTTCGACGCTGTGCTCTCGGTGAGCGGACGCGGCGAGTTCGACAACACCGAGCTCGAGAAGGCCATGGCCGGCAAGCAGGCCAGCGCCAGCCTCTCGCTCTCCACCAGCTACGAGCGCCTGAGCGGTAACTCCACCGTCAAGGACATGGAGACCATGTTCCAGCTTGCCTACCTCGAGTTCACCGACATCCGCAAGGACGAGAAGGGCTATGCCACCCTGATGAACATGCTCGAAACCGTGCTCAAGAACAAGGACCTGCAGCCTGAGGCTGTGTTCGGCGACTCGGTCAACGTCACGCTCAACAACCACAACTGGCGCGACATGCCCTTCGAGGCCGAGAACATCAAGGACATCAACTACGACCGCGTGCTCCAAATCGCCAAGGAGCGCACCGCCAATGCCGCCGACTTCACCTTCTATGTGGTGGGTGCTTTCGACGAGCAGCTCGTGCGCCAGTATCTGTGCCAGTACATCGCCACCCTGCCCGCCAATGGCAAGCCCGAGAACTGGGTCAACGTGAGCGAGCGCCCCGTGGGCAAGACGGTGAACCACTTCACCCGCAAGATGGAGACCCCCAAGGCCAACAGCCGCATCTACTGGTACTCCACCACCAACCCCTACAGCTTGGAGAACAGCCTGCTGGCCGACGTGGCTGGACAGCTGCTCGAGAAGATTTACCTGCAGAAGATTCGTGAGGATGCCGGTGCTGCCTATTCGCCCTATGCTGGCGGTAGCGTGTCGATGGTGGGCGACAAGGTCTACACCTCGCTCATCGGTGTGGTCGACCCCACGCCCGAGAAGACCGACATGGCCCTCAACATCATGCGCGACGAAATCGTGAAGCTCGGCCAGAGCGTCGACGCCGCCAGCCTCGCCGACATCAAGGCCGCCATGATCAAGAACCACGACACCGCCGTCAAGGAGAATGGCTACTGGGTCAACATCCTGAGCATGTATGTGGGTCGTGGTGTGGATAACTACACCGACTACAAGACCGTGCTCAACGGCATCACCCCCGAGAAGGTGAGCGCCTTCGTGCGCAACGTGGTGCTCGGCGCCGGCAACAGTGTCGAGGTGGTCATGCTCCCCGAGTAAGAACAAGCCAACCAAGTCTCTTTTACCAAAGGGCTGCGTCAACACTGGCGCAGCCCTTTGTGCAGTGCATCGCGCATTCGTGAATAAAGACATAAGAACAAAAGCCTTTATATTCGAGTGGACACAAGAACAAAAGAATCATGACCTCAAGCGGATAAAAACCGACGACTGCTGCGTCAAAACCTGCGAGGGTAGGGCCTCGCCTTGGCGTGGCCAAATGGCCGAATCAAAACGGCGGTATGCCGAATCGAATCGTGCGACGGTAGGGCCATGACCTGTCATGGCCGGGTGGCCGAGTCAAAACGGCGGTATGCCGAATCGAATCGTGCGAGGGTAGGGCCATGACCTGTCATGGCCGGGTGGCCGAATGCGATGGAAACCAATGCGATATGGATGCGAAAGCCCCATGTGACTCGGCCTCCGGGCGTGACAGGTCACGCCCCTACAGCCGCAGAATCCGATACAACAACCGTCGGCGTAACCCGATGCAACAACCGCTGGCGGACCCCGATGCGACAACCGCCGGCAGAACCCGATGCGACTACCGTCGGCGTAACCCGACGCAACAACCGCCGGCGTAACCCGATGCGACAACCGCCGACGGAATCCGATGCAACAGCCGTCGCGGGCCATGCCGCTAACGACAATCAATGACCACAAAATCTTTTGTTCTTTTAAAAAAGCCTAGTGTTCTTATGTCCTAAACAGTCGCATTCTGCATCGCGCTAATTGTGAATTGTGCATTGTGGATTGTGCATTTAATAAATGTGCATTGTGCATTAAAAAAATGTGGCTCGCGCATTGTGAATTGTGCATTTTTTAGTACCTTTGCGCCGACTTATTAACGACAACCATTAGCACAGAATTAACGAGATGAAAAACGTGTTGATTATCGGCTCCACGGGCCAGATTGGTTCGGAGCTGACGATGAAGCTGAGAGGCATCTATGGCAACAGCCATGTGGTGGCAGGTTACATACCCGGGGCCGAGCCCAAAGGCGAACTGGCCGAGAGCGGTCCGAGCGAGGTGGTCGACATCACCAACTCGCAGCAAATAGCCGATGCCGTGCGCAAATACGACATCGACACCATCTACAACCTGGCCGCGCTGCTCAGCGCAGTGGCCGAGAACAAGCCTCAGCTGGCATGGAAAATAGGCATCGGCGGCTTGATGAACACCCTGGAGGTGGCCCGCGAGCACCACTGCGCCGTGTTCACGCCCAGCAGCATCGGCTCCTTCGGTCCCAACTCGCCCAAAGACGGCACGCCGCAGGACACCATCCAGCAGCCGCGCACGATGTATGGCGTGACCAAGGTGAGCGGCGAGCTGCTGAGCAACTACTACGCGCTCAAGTTCGGCGTCGACACCCGCTCGGTGCGCTTCCCGGGACTCATCTCCTACGTCACCCCTCCGGGCGGCGGCACCACCGACTATGCCGTCGACATCTACTACAGCGCCGTGAAGGGTGAGAAATTCGTCTGCCCCATCAAGGCCGGCACCTTCATGGACATGATGTATATGCCCGACGCGCTGCGTGCCGCCATCGAAATCATGGAGGCCGACCCCGCGCGGCTCAAACACCGCAACTCGTTCAACATCGCCTCGATGAGCTTCGACCCCGAAATCATCTACCGCAAAATCAAGGAATACGTGCCGACGTTCGAGATGGAGTATCAGGTCGACCCGCTGCGGCAGGCCATCGCCGAGTCGTGGCCCAACAGCCTCGACGACACCTGCGCCCGCCTGGAGTGGGACTGGAAGCCGGAGTACGACCTCGACGGCATGACGCGCGACATGCTCGACAAGCTCCGCGTCAAGTTCGCCAAGCATTGAGCATACCGCCGCCCGGCGTGGCGGCCGCCACTGTGCCACGCGGGGAGCGCAAGCCATGAGCTTGCGCTCCCCGCGTGCGCCTCCCCTCCGCTGGGCGAGCACCGGGCGTGCGTCTCCCCGCCGGGCGTGCGCATATAATCCAAAAAGTTGCCCCGAGCGCATTGCACTCCTAGCAATTTTGACTACCTTTGCGGCAGATATTCCGTATGCGGAGGGGAAATTATCATGATATAACTCCTCCAAAAGGAGAATTATCATGATAAAGTACCCTCGTAGGGAGAATTATCATAAGAATTCGTCATCAGTAGAACAAGGTGTTTGTGCTATAAATATCTGAATGATATGGAATTACTAAATCAAAGGCTGAAGATTGATGAACTTGCATCCGACAGCATTTTTCTTTGGGGTGCAAGGCAAACCGGCAAGAGCACATGGCTCAAGGCCACGTTTACCGATGCAGTGTACTACGACTTGCTCTTGCCCAACGTGTTCATGCGCCTCAAGCGTAACCCCGAGCGGCTCATTGAGGAGCTGAAAGCCTCCAGCCCCGACAAGGTGGTCATTATCGATGAGGTGCAGCAATTGCCCGAGTTGCTCAACGCTGTGCATTGGCTGATTGAGAACTGCGGCCTGCGTTTCATTCTGTGTGGCTCTAGTGCTCGGAAACTCAAGCGTTTGGGGTCCAACATGCTGGGCGGACGTGCACTCAAGCGGCAGCTCTTTCCTTTCGTCAGTTGCGAGATACCTGATTTCGACATCCTGCATGCCGCCAGCAACGGCATGATACCCAGGCACTATCTGGTGGGCGATGCCTGGAACCGGCTAGAAGGGTACGTGGGCAACTACCTTACTCAGGAAATCGAGGCGGAAGCGCTCACGCGTAATCTTGAATCATTCACCCGATTCCTCGAGGTGGCGGCGTTGACCGACGGCGAAATCGTGAACTACAACAACATAGCCGCCGATTGTGGCGTGAGCGCCAAAGCCGTCAAGACCTATCTCGACATTCTGGTCGAGACCATGATAGGCTATTTCCTGCCCGCTTATCAAAAGGTGCAGCAGCGGCGACTCATCAAGGCACCGAAGTTCTATATGTTCGATGTGGGCATCGTCAATTATTTGTGCAATCGGCGCCGGTTGACGCCCGGCTCGGCTGAGTTTGGACATGCGTTCGAGCATTTGATTGTGCAGGAATTGTTTGCCTACCGGTCGTATGAACGCAGGCGCGAACCGCTTTCCTATTGGCGCACCGCTGCCGGCCATGAGGTGGATGTTGTGATTGGCGACGCTCAGGTTGCCATCGAGCTGAAGTCGACCACCGACGTGCAGCCGCGGCAGCTCAAGGGCCTGAAAGCCTTCAAGCAGGAGCATCCTGGGGCGAGAGCGATTGTGGTGTCGCTCGACGCGATGCTGCGCATGGTGGGCGACATCGAGGTGTGGCCTGCCACGCAGTTCCTGCGTGCGCTTTGGAACGGCGATATCTGGTCTTGACCAAACCTGGCCGCTGCCTCTTGGCGGGCCGGAATACAAAAAGCGGCCTTTGCGCTTTGCGCTTCCAGCAATTTTGACTACCTTTGCAGCAGATATTCAATAACGGTACTTATTATGAAGATTGTAGTTCTTGATGCCTATACGGGCAATCCTGGCGACTTGTCGTGGCAACCGATGCGCGAACTGGGCGAATTGGTGCTCTACGACCGCACTCCGCCCGAGCTCGTGATTGAGCGCGGCAAGGAGGCCGACGCCATCCTGATCAATAAAATCGTGATCACGCGCCAGATGATGGAGCAATGGCCGCGCCTGCGCTACATAGGCGTGATTGCCACCGGTTTCAACATCGTCGACATCGAGGCCGCGCGCGACCACGGCATCGTGGTGACCAACGTGCCGGCCTACAGCACGCCGAGCGTGGCGCAGCTCGCCATGGCCCACCTGCTCAACATCTGCTGCCAGGTGCAGCACTACACCGACGAGGTGCGCGACGGCATGTGGAGCCGCTGCCCCGACTTCAGCTTCACCGACACGCGCCTGATGGAGCTTGCCGACAAGCGCATGGGCATCGTGGGCTTCGGGCAGATAGGCCAGGCCGTGGCGCGCATCGCCCTGGCGCTGGGCATGACGGTGACGGCCTACACCAGCAAGCCGGCCGACCAGCTGCCCGCCGGTGTCGACAAGGCCGAGAGCCTCGACGCGCTGGTGAGCGAGGCCGACGTGGTGAGTCTGCACTGCCCGCTCACCGACGAGACGCGCGGCATGATCGACGCCCGCCGGTTGGCCTTGATGAAGCCCACCGCCATCCTGATCAACACCGCCCGCGGTCCGCTCGTCGACGATGCCGCCCTGGCCGAGGCGCTGCGCGAGCACCGCATCATGGCCGCCGGGCTCGACGTCATGGGGCAGGAGCCTCCCGCCGCCGACAACCCGCTGCTCTCGGCCCCCAACTGCTACTTCACCCCCCACATCGCCTGGGCCAGCGCCGAAGCGCGTGCCCGGCTGATGGTGGTCATCACCCGCAACCTGAAGACCTTCATGGAAGGGCATCCCGAAAACCAGGTGAACTGAAATGCAGCGAGCAGGCAGCCCAGGCCGTGAAGTGGCCACACATCACCGCAAGGAGCCGACGGGTAGGTCGGCTCCGCTGTGGTGCGCCGGCACTCGTCGCGGCGCGCGCTTCGCGGCACGCGTAGCGGTGGTGGCATGGATTTGGCTCGTGGCTGCATGCGCCAACATCGGCTCGCCCGAGGGCGGCCCGCGCGACTACAACCCGCCGCGCGTGGTGCGCACATCGCCCGAGGCCGGCGCGCTCAACTTCCAGGGAAAGAAGGTGGAAATCACCTTCGACGAGATTGTCAACATCAAGGACCAGCAGAAGAAGGTGGTCGTCTCGCCCACGCCCAAGGAGCAGCCCCTCATCCGCGCCCTGGGCAAGAAGGTGACCGTCGAGTTCCGCGACACGCTGGAGCCTGCCACCACCTATGTGATCGACTTCTCCAACGCCATCGAGGACAACAACGAGGGCAACCCGCTCGACGGCTACGCCTTCAGCTTCTCGACCGGCAGCGAGCTCGACTCGCTGCGCGTGTCGGGCATGGTGCTCCGCGCCAGCGACCTCGAGCCGATGCAGCACGTGCTGGTGGGCCTTCACAGCAACCTGGCCGACAGCGCCTTCAGCCGCCTGCCGCTCGAGCGCGTGGCGCGCACCAACGACCGCGGACAGTTCACCATCATGGGTCTCAAGCCCGGCCGCTACCGCGTGTTCGCCCTCAACGACGTGGACGGCGACCAGCGCATGGCGCGCACCGAGGACATGGCCTTCTTCGACCATGTGGTCGAGCCGGGGGCCGTGGCGTTTGCCTCGCAAGACACCGTGTTCACCTTCGACCACCGCGTCGACACCATCGTGGCGGCCACCCACACGCGCTTCACGCCCGACGATGTGCTGCTGACGATGTTCAACGAGGGCTACCGGCAGCTCTACCTGAAGAAGGCCAGCCGCCCGTCCGAAGGCAAACTGCTGCTCCAGTTCGGCGCCCGTGCCGACACGCTGCCCGAGCTGCGCGTGCTCAGCCCCACGCCCGCCGCCGGGCAGTGGCATGTGCTCGAGCGCACCGAGCGAAGCGACTCGCTCGTCTACTGGCTCACCGACTCCACCCTGATCAAGGCCGACACGCTCGCCGTGGAGATGCGCTACCAGCGCGTCGACAGCACCGAGCGCATCGTCTGGGCCACCGACACCCTCCAGCTCGGCTACCGCAAGCCGCGCTACCTGGTCAAGCAGGAGGAGGACGACCGCAAGGAGCGCGAGAAAGTGCAGCAGCAGTTGCAGCAGCTGCTCGACCGCCAGGCTGCCGGCAAGGAGGTCGACGAGGCCGAAATCCGCGACCTGCGCAAGGAGCTGGAGGTGCCCGTGCCCAAGCTCAAGGTGGAGCCCGTCAAGAAAGGCACCCTCGAGGTGACCGATACGCTCAAGCTCAAGGTCGACGCCCCGCTGGCGGCCATCGACCCCGGCGGCATCCACCTCGAACTCAAGCGCGACACACTCTGGGAGCCGGTGGACGGTGTGCCCGAGCTGCGGCGTGCCAGCGACTACGACCTGTTCACCTACTGCCTGCCCGCCGCGCTCACGCCCGACTCCACCTACCGCCTGACCGTCGACTCGCTCGCGTTCACCTCGGTGTATGGGCTGACCAACGACCCGCTCACCGTCGAGGTGAAAATCCGCGCCCTTGAGGAGTATGCCAACCTCACGCTGCACGTCGACAGTGGCGACAGCGCCTTTGTCGAGCTGCTCGACGGCCAGGGCCGCGTGCTGCGTGCCGTGGCTGTGGTGGGCGGCAAGGCCGTGCTGCCCAACGTGCTGCCCGGCACCTACTATGCGCGCCTGACGCTCGACGCCAACGGCAACGGGCGCTGGGACACCGGCAACTACGCCCTGCACTTGCAGCCCGAGCAGGTGCTCTACTATCCCAAGGCGCTCAAGCTGCGCCGCAACTGGGACGTGGAGCAGCAGTGGAACATCTACGAGACCGCCCTCGACCTGCAAAAGCCCGAGGCCATACGCAAAAACAAGCCCGAGCAACGCAAGAACGCGCTCGAGCCCGACAAGAAGAAAAAGAAAAACGCTGGCGACATCGACGACGAGGAAGAAGACGAGTTCAACTCCAAGGGCTTCGGTCGCGGCGCCTACAGCGGCGACAAATACCGCGACTATCAGAACAACCGTTAACGCTCTCCACATCCCCCCGATCATGAACACCCTTTGCGACTGGATCATCGCCGTGAGCGATGCCGTGTGTGGCTATCCTGAGTTCCTGCTGCTCATAGGCGGCGGGCTGTTCCTGTTTTGCTATTCCGGCGCGGTGCCGGTGCGCTGGCTGGGCCGCGCCTTGCAGGCGCTGCGCACCAAGCAGGCCGACGACGCGGGCAAGCCGACGGGCCAGATCAGCTCGGTGCAGGCGCTGCTCAGCGCCATTGCCGCCACCGTGGGCATGGGCAACATTGCCGGCGTGGCCATCGCGCTGGTGGTGGGCGGACCGGGCGTCATCTTCTGGATGTGGGTGAGCGCGCTGGTGGGCATGGCGACCAAGTTCTTCGAAGGTGCGCTCTCGATCATGTACAAGGGCCGCGACTCGGCCGGCGAGGTGCAAGGCGGCCCCATGTACATCATCACGCAGGGCATGGGCGCCAAGTGGCGTCCGCTGGCCGTGGCGTTCTCGATATTCGGCCTGGTGGGCACGCTGTGCTTCATGCAGGCCAACCAGCTGGTGGAGAGCGTGACCACCGTGTTCACCACGCCGATGGGCATAGCCGACACCACCACGCTCCGCTTTGGCATGGGTGTGGTGATGATGGTGGTGGTGGGTGCCGTGGTGCTCGGCGGCATCAAGCGCATCGCCGCGTGGGCGTCGAAGCTCGTGCCAGCCATGGTGACGCTCTATCTGCTGCTTGTGCTGGTCATCATCGCCATGAACCTGGACAAGCTGCCCGGTGTGTTCGCTTCGATTTTCGAGGGCGCGTTCACGTTCAAGGCCGGCTTTGGCGCGTTCACCTTTGTGGCAGTGACCGGCGCGCGCCGTGCCGCCATGGTCAACGAGGCCGGCGTGGGCACCGCGTCGATGATGCACGGAGCCTCGCGCAACACCGACCCCATCCGCGAGGGGCTCATCGCCATGCTCGGCCCGGCCATCGACTCGGGCCTGGTGTGCACGCTCACGTCCATCCCCATCCTGCTGGCCGGACAGTATGCCGGCATGACCGACGTCAAGGGGCTGTTCATCGCCCTGAACTCGTTTGGCGCGTTGCTCCCCGGGGTGGGGCACTACCTGCTCATGGCCATCGTGTTCTGCTTCGCTTTCAGCACGATGTTCTCCTACAGCTACTACGGGCTCAAATGCGCGGGCTACCTGTTCGGCGCCCACCGCGCGAAATATTACAACTACTACTATCTGGTCATGATCGTGGTGGCCGCCGTGATGCCGCTCGACACGCTGGTGGGGCTCATGGACCTGGCCTTTGCGCTGATGGCGCTGTGCACGATGACGGCGCTGCTCAGCCTCGCGCCTCGCGTGAAGCGGCTGATGCGTGAGCGAGCATAGCGGCCACCAGCCGGTCGCGCTGCCGACGGAAGGCCCCGAAGGTGTCGTAGAGGTCGGTGAGCGCCAGGTCGGCATTTTGCGACTGCAGCTGGTAGAGCGACGCCGACCCTCCGGTGGCCACGTTCTTGCCTTGCAGCGCGCCGTGCACGCCCGACACCTCCTCGAGCAGTTTCATCTGCAACGCTATCATGTCGTAGGCCCCAAAGTTGCCGCCGTTCGACTGCATCTGCACCGGCTTGGCGTCGCCCAGCTGGGGCGAGTAGGGCAGAATGGCTCCCGGCGTGCTCCACAGCTGCCGCACCTCGGCCCAGGTCAGGCCGTCGGGCAGTGCCGTGTCGGGGAAGAGCAGCACGCCCTTGGCGCTGGCCATGAGTGCCTGATCCACCAGGCTGATGAGGCGGTTGATGTACTTCTGCTGGTCGATCACGTCTTCGACCAGCGCGTGCACCTCGCCGTCGACCAGCGGGTAGAAGCGCGTCACGAAGGGATGCGTGTCGGCCTGGATGTGCAGCAGCAGGTCGCCCATGGGAGCGAACCACCGGCAGTGCCATCGCGTGTCCACGTCCCAGTGCATGGTCACGTCGGCGTTGGTGCGTCGACGTCGCGCGTCGGCCAGCGGAAGCACCTCCAGCTGCGCTGTGCGCCGGTTGTGGCACACCATCACCTCCTGGCTCTCGAGCGTCCACACTTCGATGGCCCGGCAGCGGTCGGGCTCGTCGGCATGCCAGAATCCGGTGCCGGCCACAGCGTCGGCCCCCAGGCTGGCGGCGCAGGCCGCCACGCGCTCCTCGGCCTGCTCGGTGTAGAGGCGGCGCACCCAGGCGGCCTTGCGCCGCTGTCCGCCGGCCACGCGCCGCATCAGCTCGGCCAGCGGCAGGTCGTGCAGCTGCCCCACCAGGCGGCAGTCGCGGCCGCAGGGGTCGAGGAAGCTGCTCACAATCAGCTGATTGGGGTTCACGTTGCTCACCGCCACATGAGGGTGCGCGTCGGCCGGGGCCGCCTCGATGTCGGCACGCTGGGCGCAGCAGCCCGAAATCAGAAACTCATCCAGCGCGCGGGCGTCGAGTTCGTCGAGTTGGTTGGCCTCGCGCACCTCGCCGAGCGGCCCGTTGGCCGGCTTCTCGGTGTCGATGGTCTGCGCGCGGTAGCGGCCCACCACCGTCTTCACCAGCTGGCGGATCAGGTTGTTGGTCACGGGAGTGGTGCCGGCGGCGGTGAACCGCTCCCAGTCGGTCACGCGGCGGCCGTCGGCCGTGAGGGTGCTGTCGCCCCACTGGTCGCCGAAAGTGAATCGCTTGTTGCGCTGCCGGCCTTGCCGCAGCGCGCTGCCGCTCATCCAGGCGTTGTAGGCCCGGAGCAGCACGGTCATGTCATTTTCCATGGTTGTATAAGAGATTAGGTGGTTTATGATTGAAAAAACGGGAGCCTCGCGGGTGGGGCAACCGTCGCATGGTGGCGCAAAGGTAATTCGCGCCGGCAGGCCGAGGCAAGGTCAGTGGAAGGGTAGGGCGCGGCGTGCTCGACGATGGCCGGGCGTTCACCACCGCCAGGTGCACCATCGTCCGCGTGTCGGTGTACCGCAAGCGCAACGCCCGACCACGAAAAAATAACTGACGTAACCGGGGCTGCTGCACTTCAAGAGGTAGCCCCGATTTTGCCGTTTGAAAAAAAAGTAGTAATTTCGCCACCGATAATTGAACACATCAAACGGCTGACCTTATTGCTTGTGCTAAGCTAATTTGAATATGGAAACGATATTTGAACATAACATCACAAAAGACGAACTGCTCAACGTCACTGGGTCGTCAAGGTGGACGCGAGAAAGGTTTGTTGCGCTTGGAGATACACAAGAAGAGCATTACGGAATGATTTATCGCCTATACCGATACCGTGGCGATTATGCCAAGGCAAAGGAATATGCCGATAAGATTCCAGATACTGTCCACAAACTTTTTGAAACTTGCAACCACGACTTCGCTATTTGAAAAGCCTTTGCAAAAACATATCAATCTCATCTTCTGACATACCGAGGGCGGTCATCTTCTTGCGCATAATGCGCAGACCGCTCTCGGTTTCATTTGCGATGTTTATCAGCTCTCCCACCTGTAATTCTCCGTTTTGTGTGAAGAATCCTCGCAATAAGTTACACCCACTTTGGTATGCCAATCCGTCCGTCTGTATTAGCTCAAAGTTTACAGCATCCACGCCAAAGTGCCGCATGATTTTCACATATCGGTCACGGGCATACAACTGCGTACAAGTCTCCGCAATTTTCTCATCAATAGAGCCGCTGATGATGCTAAAAATCCTCGTTGCTTTTGAGTGTACATTCTCGTGGAATAGTCCCTCGATGGAATATTCTTCAAGGAAATCGAGCGTTTGGCGAGATTCTAATTTTCTAAATGCATTGAGGAGACAAGTGGCTGGACAGTACTCACGGCCATCCGACAATTTGTATCTTACCGTGGAAATACTCAAGGTTCCATCCGCCCACTCCATCAATGTGCCTTTTGGCAATGCGTTGACACTAACTGGACAGCCCTTTCTGAACAAATCTATCTTTTGGATTAGACTTGCAATTTCGTTTTTAATTAGGCTATCTTCTTCTCTCGACAAGGTCGCATTTCCAAGAACATCAACCATGCTCAAAGCCATATTTTGGCCGCGTATATCAATGGGGATTACTTTCTCCGCCTCCCTCATCATCACCTCCACGTTGTCCCTAATGAAATACGGCAGCGACTTCGCCCTTGCGATGCGCTCCTCGTTATCCTCAACCCACTTGTTGAAATTGTCGGGCAACTCTTTCACCGCGTTATCGCTCTCGGCAGGGTCGCTTGGCTGCTCGCCATTGAGGATGGCCTCATCGTCAGCCGCCATCTCTTCTTCGGTCTTGAAAATGGTGGTCGCTATGCACCGGCAATGAGGATGCCACCCGGTGAACTTGAAGTCCTTCGGGTACTTCCCCTTGAGTTCATCGCAGATGTCGTAGAATGGCTTTGGCTTGCCCTTGCGGTCAAGGCAGGTGTGGTTGTTGCTCAAATGAATCTCGATGCCGACAATGAAGTCCAGCTGCTGCCACCGCACATGGTCTGCCGTGCGGTAAGCGATGTTGGTCTCCGTGGCGGCAAGGCGGCGGGCGCGCCAAGGGCCGGCGAATCGGCGAGCGTTCCACGGCGGGAGTGAGTTATTAACAATATGGCGGAGTTATGCACATTTCAGCCATTTTAACGCTGACTATTAGCCGACTTTGGCCGAAAAAGCACTACCTTTGCATCTTGAAACAAAAAGCGTGAAACAATCTAAATCTATATAATGGGAAAAACAATCGCAATCGCCAACCAGAAAGGCGGGGTGGGCAAGACTACCACGGCCATCAACCTCGCCGCCTCGTTGGCCACCAACAAAAAGCGCGTGCTGCTCATCGACGCCGACCCTCAGGCCAATGCCACGAGCGGCCTCGGTGTCGACCCCAAGCAGTTGACGGCCTCCATCTACGAGTGCCTGGTCGACGACTATCCGATGCACAGCGCTGCCGTGAACACATGCGTCGAGCACCTCGACATCATCGGCTCCCGCATCGACCTGGTGGGTGCCGAGCTTGAACTCGTGAGCAAAACCGACCGCGAGAACGTGCTTCGGCGCTCCATCGACGATGTGAAACGCCAGTACGACTACGTGCTCATCGACTGCAGCCCCTCGCTGGGCCTGATCACCGTGAACGCACTCACCGCCGCCGACAGCGTCATCATACCCGTGCAAGCCGAGTATTTCGCTCTCGAGGGCATCAGCAAGCTGCTCAACACCGTGCGCATCATCAAGAGCAAGCTCAACCCGGGCCTGCAAATCGAGGGCTTCCTGCTCACGATGTATGACGCCCGCCTGCGGCTGGCCAACCAGATCTACGAAGAGCTCAAGAGCCACTTTGGCAACATGGTGTTCAACACCGTGATTCCCCGCAACATACGCCTGAGCGAAGCCCCGAGCCACGGTCTGCCGGCCATCCTCTACGACCCCAACAGCCGTGGCGCCACGAGCCACATGCAACTCGCGCGCGAGCTCACCGCCCGCGCACGGAGCAAAAAGCCCGGCGAAAAGGGCTGACCGCCTCAAGGCAGCGCGCGCGTGCGCTCTGCCGACCCATTTCCATCCCCCCATCACTCACCCCCAAACCCTCCACATTCCGACAATGAAACGCAATGCACTTGGCCGAGGCCTCGACTCGCTCATCTCGATGGACGACATCCAGACGGGCGGCTCGTCGGCCATCAACGAAATCGCCATCAGCCAGATATCGCCCAATCCCGACCAGCCCCGCACCACCTTCGACGAGACGGCGCTCGAGGAGCTGGCCATGAGCATCCGCGAGCTGGGCATCATCCAGCCCCTCACCCTGCGCAGCGTGGGCCCCAACGCCTACCAGATCATCTCCGGCGAGCGCCGCTACCGTGCCGCCAAGCTGGCCGGACTCAACAGTGTGCCAGCCTATGTGCGCACGGTGGGCGACAGCGAGATGACCGAGATGGCGCTCATCGAGAACATCCAGCGCGAAGACCTCAACGCCATCGAAATCGCCCTCACCTTCCGCAAACTCATCGACCAGTACCACCTCACGCAGGAGCGGCTGAGCGAGCGCATAGGCAAGAACCGCGCCACCATAGCCAACTTCCTGCGTCTGCTCAAGCTGCCCGCCGAGGTGCAGCTCGGCCTGCGCGACAAGGCGCTCGACATGGGCCATGCCCGCGCCCTGCTTTCGATCGACAAGCCCTCGCAGCAGCTCAAGCTCTACAACGAAATCGTGAGCAAGGGCCTATCGGTGCGCCAGGTGGAGCAGCTCGCCAAGCAATACAATGCCGAGAGCAGCGGCGGCGACGGCCAGCAGGGCGGCCAGCCCTCGCGGCCCGGCAAGGACTACCGGTTCTTGCAGCGGCACCTCACCTCCACGTTCGGCGTGCCGGTCAAGTTCACCTGCGACACCAACGGCCGTGGACGCATCTCCTTCCCCTTCAAGACCGAAGCCGAGCTCGAGCGAATCATCACCATCTTCGACCAACTGAAAGAAAAGTGACCCCGTCAGCCCACATCTACAAGCGCTTGGCCTTGCTGGCCTTGCTGGTCTTGCTGGCTGTGCTGCCCGGCACCGTGGCGGCGCAGACCGTGGCGAGACCGCTGGCCGTGCCCGACAGCGTCGCCGCCGCCGCGCCCGACTCCACACAGCACGCCGGGCCGCGCAAGCGCCTGACGCGCCATGCGGTCAACATCGGGCAGCAGCCCGACAGCCAGCAGGGCGTGCGCGTGGTCAACGCCTCGGGCGACACCATCCACTTTGCCTCGATCGACTCGGTGCGCGGGCTCGAAGGCGTCGAAATCCTCACCCCGACCGACTCCTCGACACTCGCCTCCCTGGGCAAGAAGCGCATCTTCAACCCCGACCCCAAGCGGGCACTCTGGCTCTCGGCGCTGTGTCCCGGATTGGGGCAAATCTACAACCGCCGCTACTGGAAACTGCCCATCGTGGTGGGGGCCTTTGTGGGACTCACCTACGGCACGGCGTGGAACAACCGCATGCTCAACGACTACACCCGCGCCTATCGCGACGCCATGGACAGCGACCCCGCCACGCGGAGCTACATGGACTTCTACCCGCCCACCGTCAAGGAGAGCGGCCTCGACATGGAGTGGCTCAAAAAGGCGCTGAAAAACAAGAGGAACAGCTATCGCCGCTACCGCGACATCTGCATCATAGGCATGGTGGGCGTGTATGCCCTGTGCATCATCGACGCCTACGTCGATGCCTCGCTGGCGCACTTCGACATCTCGCCCGACCTCACCATGCAGGTGCGTCCGACCGTTGTCGACCCCGGCACCCTGGGCCGGGCACCCACCTTTGGCTTGCGCTGCGCGGTGGCCTTCTGAACGGATGATTATCCATACTGAATCACGGTGCGCAGCATCGCGCACCCCGAAATAAAGAGTAAAACGCTATGCGCAAAAACAAAAAACGCGGTTTGCCGCGTGTGCTGAGTTTGTTCACCGATTTGTTCGGCTTCACCTCGCGTAAGGAGAAGCCCGAACCCGAGCCGGAGTCAGTGGCCGAGCCGGAAGTTGCCGTTGAGCCGGAACCTGCGGCCGAGCCCGTGCAAGAGGAGGAGCATAAACTGGGGCAGCAACTTGCCATCGATTTCGATAGTCCTGCGCAAGATACCCCCATTCCCCCCGCGCCTGCTGCCGCACCCGAACCCGCGCCCACAGCCGAACTCTCGCCGGAACCCGAACCCGCGCCCGAACCCGCGCCCGCGCCTGAGGAACCCGTGCCCGAGGAACCCGAGCCCGAGCCTGTCGCCGAGCAATGGCCACGGCAACGTGTGAGGGGGCTCTGGAATGCCTACAAGAGCCTGCAGTTCCGCGCAAAGTTCACCACGCGACTCGTGGCCGAAGGCAAAACCAAGAGCGAGGCCAACGAGATGATGCGCGTGTTCTACAACAAAGTGATGGACGCCGACACTGCCGGCGTGTTCAGCCAGCGCCTCAACGCCTGCAAGACCTTCGGCGAGATGCACGCCACGCTCACCGAGCTCTTCGACGCCTGGAGCAACAATCTCAAGTATCCCTGGGTGCGACAGCTCTTTTTCGACTATCTGTCGTATCTGCGCATGATTTATGCCACGAAAGGCGACCTCGACGACTCGCGCGAGCGCAACGTGAGGCGCACCTCGCGCATCGAGCTCACCCTGCCCGACGGCTTCACCACGCAGCTGCTCCCGCAGCAGGCTCTGCGCAAGGTGGTCCTGCTCATCGGCCCCGAGGTGGTGGCCCAGAAGAACATACGCAGCGGCTCCGACCGCCTGCTGCTCAACTACCAGCCGCCCAACATGCGCTACTACGAGCAGGTTGCCGACCACTGGTGGCTCTGCACCAAGGGCAATGCCGACTTCAAGTTCAAGAGCATCCTGATCATGACCAAACTGTGCCGCCGCACCGACATCGGTGCCCGCCTGCTGCACTGAGGCGCGGGGCGGGTCAGTGACCTATCTTCTCGAGCTGGCGTTTGGCCCATTTCTTGGCCCCCTTCACCACTTCGCGCTTGGCGGTGGCCGCCAGGCTGTCGAGCAGTTCCTCCGCCATGCCCGGCTCGTCGGCGCCGTCGGCGTCGAGCGTGTCGCCCTCTTCGACGGGCGGCACGAGGTATTCGTCGCCCTCGGCCTCGTCGACGGGGTCGGCGGGCGCAGGGGTGGCCTGGGGCTGCGCCGGTGCCGCGCCGGCCTCCACACCCAGCTCGCGCTCAATGGCGCGCGCCAGCGCCTGGTCCACGTCGCCCTTGTCGAAGGTGAACACATGGCCCAGCACGCCCAGCGAGATGGTCTTGGCCTCGCTGCCGGTGTTGAAGCGTCCCACCGAGCACACCACATAGTTGTCCACTTCCAGGTATTGGTCAATCACAAAGTCGATGCCGTGCCCGCCAATCCAGTCCACGAGTCCGCCCACGATGGGGGCCAGGTCGCCCAGCGGGTCGGTGAGCGCTTTGGTCTTGTCGCCGAGCCACTCGCGCGACGAGTTGACGATGGCGTCTTTGTGCTTGCTCCGGTCCGGGTTGGTCACGGCCAGCAGCACCACCACCAGCAGCAGGCACAGCAGCGCGATGAGCCACTTCACGCCGCTGCGCGAGCGCGGAGGCTCGGCAGGAGCCGGCTGCTGCCACGGCGATCCGGCGTCCGCATCGGCATTGGGACGCGACGCGGCCGGCACCGGCTCCACACGCGGCGCATGAGGCGGCGGAGTGGAGTAGATGTGCTGTTCGAACTGCTGCCGCTGCAGCAGCGGTGTGAGCTCGGCCACATCGCCCGCCTGGCGCCAGTCCGCCATGCCCTGGGTCCACACTTCGGTTTCGGGCGTGATGCCCATCTCGGCCAGTTGCTCAAGGGTGAACGGGCCCTGCTGTTGGTCGTTGAGGTAGACGTAGTATTCTTTCATGCTTGATGATGGATAGTTGATGATTGCAAGGTAGGTCAAGTCGCAAGGCGCGTCAAGCCACCGCCGCGCCTATCTTCTGTGCGCAAGTTTAGCAATAAACGTGCCACAAGCCCCGAAAATTGTGGCCAGCAAGCAGAAATTTCAATTACAGGCAATTACAGGCGACGGCAGGCAACGGGGTGGTGGACATCGACGACCTGAACCG
>CAMVDK010000012.1 GCA_947166165.1 uncultured Porphyromonadaceae bacterium | reverse complement strand
GTGGACTATATCTCATTTCTCCTTTTTTTGTGTCCAACTTTTGGGGCGCAGTTCACTGCGCGGCATGGGGGAAGGCCGACATAGGGGAATGGGCCTCGGAGAGGGGCAATTTCAGCGACCGTCGGTTGGCCCTCTGCGAGGCCCAAAGCCGAGGTGTGCCGCCCACCCCAGGCCACAAGAGCCTCCGACGCTTGCGCCCTGGGGTTCAGTTCAATTCAAGGCCGCTGGCCTTGCCCAGTTCTCCGAACTGGAGAATCTGGAGACAAGGCAACACATCTGGCATTGGCTTACTATAGCAACAACTATTATAACAACAAATTAAACAAATTGAACAAATTGCCAACCGGGTCAGGCATTCGTTTCATTTGTTTCATTTGTTGTTTTTTATATTCATCAGTTAGATTCGTTGTCGAGGGTAGCGGTGTTCAGCGGGCGGCGCGGCGGTAGAGGTAGACGGCGATGAGCAGGTAGAGGATGTTGGGGATCCACATGGCCACGCGGGCGGAGGTGTAGCCCGAGACGCAGAAGGTACTGGTGACGGTCATGAAGAGGATGTAGCTGAAGCTGAGCAGCAGGCCGATGCCGATGTTCATGCCCATGCCTCCGCGCACCTTGCGCGAGGAGAGCGAGAGCCCGATGACGGTGAGGATGAAGGCGGCGGCGGTCATGGCGATGCGCTTTTCGTACTCGATTTCGAAGTTCTGAATGTTGGCCACACCGCGCTGGCGCTGGCGGGCGATGTACTGCTTGAGTTCGGGCGAGGTGAGGGTCTGCTCGTCGTTTTTGGAGATGAGGAAGTCGCGCGGCTCCATGCCCAGGAGGGTGTCAACGGTGGTGCCTCGCGTGAGCGACTCCTTGACGCCGTCGAAGTGGCGGATGGTGTAGCTGTTGAGCGTCCAGCGTCCCTGGCCGGCATAGCGGATGTTCTCGGCGGTGAGGCGCGAGCGGAGCGTCTTGCCGTCGTACTGGTCGAGCGAGAAGCGGAAGCCGGTGCGGGTGGTGTTGTCGTAGCGCGACATGTAGGCCATCACGCCGGGGCGCACCTGCAGCTGGATGTTGTCGGCATAGATCACCTCCTTGTTCTTCACCCACCGGTTGGTGTAGGCGATGCGCTGCACGGTGGCGGGTGGGATGACGTAGGCCGACAGGACGTAGCTCGTGGCGGCGATGATGGCGGCGCTCACCATGTAGGGCACGAGCAGGCGCTGGAAGCTGATGCCGCTCGAGAGCATGGCGATGATCTCGCTGCGGTCGGCCAGGCGCGAGGTGAAGAATATCACGGCGATGAAGGTGAACAGCGGGCTGAACTGGCTCATGATGAACGGCAGGAAGTTCATGAAATACTGGAACACGGTGTCCTTGAGGGGCGCGTTGATCACGGCATCGAGTTTCTCGTTGATGTCGAAGATGATGACGATGGCCATGAGCAGGAGTATGGCAAAGATGTAGGTGCCTAAGAAGTTCTTGACGATGTAGAGGTCGAACTTCTTGACCCACGGTTTGCGGATTGGTGCGGGTCGAGCGGCATCGGCTTGCCCGCCTGTGTCCTGCTTGTCACGCCCTGTGATGTGGCGCAGTCGTTGCCAGTTCACGCTTATATTCTGTTTTGAGGGGGGGTACATTGGCTGCGGTGAGGTGTGCCGTCATATTCGCCGCATGACGTCGACTACCATCTGGGCTTTCCAGGTGGCGAAGTCGCCGTCGATGATGTGCTGGCGGGCCTCACGCATGAGCCAGAGGTAGAATGCCAGGTTGTGGATGCTGGCAATCTGGAGCGCGAGCAGCTCTTCGGCGATGAAGAGGTGGCGCAGGTAGGCCTTCGAGTAGATGTGGTCGACCACTGACGGGCCGTCGTCCTGCAGTGGCGAGAAGTCGTCGGCCCACTTGCGGTTGCGCATGTTCATGATGCCGTGGCGGGTGAAGAGCATGCCGTTGCGCCCGTTGCGGGTGGGCATCACACAGTCCATCATGTCCACTCCGCGGTCGATGGCCTCGAGCATATTGGCCGGCGTGCCCACGCCCATGAGGTAGCGGGGGCGGTCGAGCGGCAGGATGTCGTTGACCACCTCTATCATGTCGTACATCACCTCGGTGGGCTCGCCCACGGCCAGTCCGCCGATGGCGTTGCCCTCGGCCCCGAGGTCGGCCACATGGCGCGCGGCGTCTTGTCGCAGGTCCTTGTAGGTGCATCCCTGCACGATGGGGAAGAAGGCCTGTCGGTGGCCGTAGAGCGGCTCGGTGTCGCAGAAATGCTTCCATCCGCGCTCGAGCCATCCCTGGGTCAGGCGGAGCGACTTGGCGGCGTAGCTGCGGTCGCTGGTGCCCGGCGGGCACTCGTCGAGGGCCATCATGATGTCGCTGCCAATGATGCGCTGGATGTCGACCACGCGCTCGGGCGTGAACAGGTGCTTGGAGCCGTCGATGTGGCTGCGGAAGGTGACTCCCTCGTCGCGCAGCTTGCGGTTGGCGGCCAGCGAGAACACCTGGAAGCCGCCGCTGTCGGTGAGGATGGGTCGTTCCCATCCGTTGAACTTGTGCAGTCCGCCGGCACGGTGGATGATGTCCATGCCCGGCCGCAGGTAGAGGTGGTAGGTGTTGCCCAGTATGATTTGCGCCTTGATGTCGTCGCGCAGCTCGGTCATGTGCACCGCCTTCACGGCACCGAGCGTGCCCACGGGCATGAAGATAGGTGTCGGGATGTTGCCATGGTCGGTGGTGATGACACCGGCCCGGGCATGAGTGCCCGCCGCCGTGGCTTTGAGTTCAAATTCCATAGTCGCGTTCTATTTCGGCTGCAAAATTAGTGCAAGTTGAGCGCAATGCAAAACGAAAAACAAAGTTTTTTGATTTTGCATTGCCGAGACGCAGCCTAATTTGGGCGAAGCCAACATTAGTGCAAACCGCGCGCAAAACAAGCAAGCTCGCTTGCTTTTTTGCCGAGGTGCAGCCTAATTTCGCCTTTTTGAGGCAAAATTAGTGCAAACCGAGCGCAATGCCAAGAAAACGGCAAGTAAAAATCATTATTATTGAATTGCCGCATGGGGCTACCATCCGAAGGCGTGCTCGTCGTGGAGCCAGGTGCCCTGCGCCTTGAGCACGTGCTCGATGAGGTGGCGCGCCACGCCGTCGCCGCCTCGGCAGGGCGTCACGTAGCGTGCCACGGCCAGCACCTCGGGGCATGCGTCGGCCGGGGCCACGGCAAGCCCCACGTGGCGCATCACGGGGATGTCGGGGATGTCGTCGCCCACATACATCACCTCGTCGGCCCGCAGCTGGTGCGCGCCCATCCAGCGATGCAGCACGGGCAGCTTGTGGGCGGCTCCCAGATGCACGTCGGTCATCCCGAGTCCCTCGAAGCGCACGCGCACGGCCTCGACGTTGGCCCCGGTGATGATGGCCATGGGCAGACCGAGCTTCACGGCGAGCTGGATGGCGTAGCCGTCCTTGATGTTGACCATGCGCATCGGTTCGCCGCTGGGATGCATGGGTATGGTGGACGGCGAGAGCACGCCGTCGACGTCGAAGGCGATGCCTCGTATGCGCGAAAAGTCGGGCACGGAGCCGCCTGTCGCCACCTCAAACCGGCTGGCGATGGCCCGCGACAGCAGTTCGTAGACGCCACGCGCGCGCTCGTCGCCGGCGAGCATGTCCAGGTGCTTGTTCATCACCCCACGGTCGCCGCGCACCGCCGGGCCGGTCTGCGACTCGGCGGGCGACAGGCCGTCGAGCTTGGCCACCGTGCTGCGCAGCAGCGGCATCATGGCACCGAAGTCCAGTCCGTGCTGCTCGAGCAAGTCGGCCGCCGTGACCCACAGATAGTTGGCAAAATTGCACGAGAACACCGCTGCCACGTGGAGCATGGCGCGCTGCCGCGAGTCGCACACCTCTACGTGAGGCGAGAGCATCGCGGCCAGTTCGCGCACCCGCGCCGTGGCCTCGGCCGAGTTGCCCTCGACAAAGACGGGCACCTGGCTCCAGTCCACATCGAGCTGCCTGGAGAACGACTGCATGGGATAGAGCACCCCGCACAGCCGCCTGTGCGCGCTGAGCACGTCGAGCGCCACGCTGCCAGCCGTGTGGAGCCACAACGCGCCATTGTCGGGCACCTCGCCGGCAATGCCTGCGATGGCATCGTCGCTGACGGCCATGATGTAGACCTCGGCATCGGTTGCCAACTCGGCGGGCCGCGTGGCCACGCCGTCGATGCCCAACTCATGCGCCAGGCGCTCGGCATGGCTGCGGGTGCGGCTGTACACCTGCACCACCTGGCACGATGCCTGCAATCGCCGGCCGATGTGCCAGGCCACATTGCCGGAGCCAATCAATACGATACGCTTCTTGTCCATCATTCGCTTGTGTTACGGAGCCGCAAAGTTACGAAACTTTTTCCGGTTTCCGTTCATTTTTCAAGACTTTCGGCCCTGCTTGCCCTAGATGAGCAGCGAGCCAATCTGATAGACAAGCGCCGAAACCATCCAGGCCACAGCGGTGGTGTAGAGGGCGGTGACCACAGCCCACCGCCAGCTGCCGGTCTCGTTCTTGATGGCGACGATGGTGGCCAGGCAGGGGAAGTAGAGCAGGATGAAGAGCAGGTAGCAGTATCCGGCCAGGGGCGTGATGCCATCGGCGAGCATGTGGCGGCGCAGGCGGGTGTACTTGTCGCTGTCGGCCTCGGCGACGTAGGTGTCGTCGTCGGCAAAGCTGTCGTCGTCGCTGTAGATCACGCCCACGGTGCTGGCCACAATCTCCTTGGCACCCACACCGGCGATGAGGCTCACATCGAGTTTCCAGTTGAAGCCCTGCGGTTCGAAAACCGGCTCGATGGCCTTGCCGATGCGGCCTATGTAGCTCTGCTCCTGCTGTTGCTGGCGGGTGAGTGAGTCGTTGTGGGGGAAGTAGCCCAATGCCCACACGATGATGCTGGCCACCAGGATGATACCACCCATCTTCTTAAGGTATTCTTTACCCTTCTCCCAGGTGTGCCGGGCAATGGCTTTGCCGGTGGGCATTCGGTAGGGCGGCAGCTCCATGACGAAGGGGGTGTCCTCGCCAGGAATCACCACCGAGCTGAGCACCTTGCTCGCAATCACGGCCACGATGATGCCCACGGCGTAGAGCGAAATCATGGCCAGGCTGCGGTATTGCAGTGAGAAGAAGGTGCCGGTGATCATGATGTAGATGGGCAGGCGTGCCGAACAACTCATGAAGGGCAAGATGAGCATGGTGACCAAACGGCTGCGGCGGCTCTCGATGGTGCGCGTGGCCATGACAGCGGGCACGTTGCAGCCAAAGCCCATGACCAGTGGTATGAACGACTTGCCGTGCAGGCCCATGCGGTGCATGAGTTTGTCCATGATGAACGCCGCACGGGCCATGTAGCCGCTGTCTTCCATAAGCGAGATGAAGAAGTAGAGTATCAAAATCTGCGGCAGGAAGACGATCACCGATCCCACGCCGCCTATGACGCCGTCGACAATCATGTCCTTCAGCGGCCCGTCGGCCATCGCTCCGCTCACCCACGAGCCCAGCCACTCCACGCCGGCCTCGATCCAGTCCATGGGATACTGCCCGGCCACGAAGGTGACCTCGAACATCACCAGCAGGATGAGGAAGAAGATGGGGAAACCGGCGAATCGGTTGGAGAGCACGCGGTCGAGGGCATGGGTCAGACGGTAGGTGGCGCGCGTATCGCCCACCTGGTAGCCTGCCTCCTCGAGGGCGCCGTGCACAAAGCCATACTTGGCGTTCATGATGGCCGTCTCGCTGTCCTCGCCGGTATCGAGTTCAATTTGGCGCGCGGCCTGCTCGACCGCCTGCTGGATGTCGGCGGCATTGGGCAGCGCCTGCACCACGGCCTGGGCCTCGCGGTCGTTCTCGAGCAGTTTGATGGCCAGGAAGCGCGTTGAGTAACGGTGGCGGATGTCGGCATCGCGCTGTATGACCGTCTTCACAGCATCGATGCCGGCCTCCACATACTGGCCGTGGTTCACGTGGATGTGGCGGAAATAGTTCTTCACCGGCTTGTCGCCGCCGGTGGCGAAATCCTCCTGATGGTTGGCGGGCAGGCCGGCGGTGGCGGAGTAGGTGTCGTGCCACTGCTTGATGTCGCGGGCCACCTCGGGGCGCATACGGCCCTGGGCATCGAGGAAGTCGACCCCCTCATACATGTTGATGATCACATGGAAGAGCAGGTCCACGCCTCGCCCGCTCTTGAACGAGGTGGGCACCATGGGCACCCCGAACAGCGTGCTGAGCACATCGATGTCGAGCTTGTCGTCGCGGCGCTCCACCTCGTCCCACAGGTTGAGGGCGCACACCATGCGCAGGTTCATGTCGATGAGCTGGGTGGTGAGGTAGAGGTTGCGCTCCAGGTTGCTCGAGTCCAACACGTTGATGACGATGTCGGGCGTGTTGTCGATAATCTGGCGGCGCACATAGAGTTCCTCGGGGCTGTAGGCCGACAGGGAGTAGGTGCCAGGCAGGTCGATGAGGTTGAATTCATATCCCTCGAAGGTGGCGTGCGCCTCGGTGGCGTCGACGGTCACACCGCTGTAGTTGCCCACGCGAGCATGGGCGCCGCTGGCGAAGTTGAACAGCGACGTCTTGCCGCAGTTGGGGTTGCCCACCAGGGCCACGTTAATCACACGCCGGCGCCGACGCGCTGCCTCTTGCAGCTGCTCCTCGCTGACGGGCACCTCTTCAATAGGCAGTTGCGCATTGCCCTTTGGTGATTGTGCGTTGGTGATTGTTGATTCCGGGGCGGCGGCCACCTCGGCCGGCGTGAGCACTTCGATCATGGCGGCCTCGTCGTGCCGCAGCGACACCTCGTAGCCCATCACGCGATATTTCACCGGATCTTGCAGCGGGGCATTGAGGAGCACCTCCACCTCTTTGCCACGTATGAAGCCCATCTCCACGATGCGCTTGCGGAAGCCTCCATGGCCCATGACCTTGACAATGACCCCGTGCTGACCGGTTTGCAGTTCTGACAATTTCATATACGAAAAGCGGGTCTATTGAACCCGCTGCAAAGTTAATGCCGCTGCCGTGCACCCACAATCCCTAATAGTAGGGATTTTCACGCCGCCCTTTTCTCAATGTACAATTCACAAAAGGGAGTCAATCGAGGCCGTAGTGGTGGCGGCGGTCGGCCTGACGCAGGAGCAGGGCCACCACGATGGCGGCGATGCCTATGCCGGTGAAAATCCACATGGCTGCCGTGTAGTCGACCGAACCGTCGGCGGCGGTGCCGGCCTCGAGCACACGCCCGATGACCACGGGAATGAGCATGAGGCCGATGTTCTGGATGTAGTAGATGATGCTGTAGGCGGTTCCGAGCTGCTGCATGGGCACGATGCGCGGCACGGCGGGCCACAGCACGGCGGGCAGCAGCGAGAAGGCCACTCCCAGCACGAGCATCAGGCACACTGCCAGCGCACTCGAGCCGACGGGCAAGGCGAACACCATGAGCACCACAGTGAGCATCACCGTGCCCACAATCATGATGGTGGCACCATGGCCCATGCGGTCGTACATGGCGCCAAACAGCGGCGTGAGCACAATGCTGGTGAACGGCAGGATGGCGGGAATGGTGCCGGCCAGGTCGGGGTCGACGCCATACTTGGCAATCATCAGTTTGGTGGCAAAATCCAGGAAAGGATACAGGGCCGAATAGTAGAGCATGCACAGCAGCGTGATGAGCCAGAACCCCGGGTTGCGCATGGTCAGGCGCAGGTCGGCGAAGTGGAAGCGCTCGCTCTCGTCGACGGCATTGCCGGCCGCCGCCCCGCTCTGGCGGTCGAGACGGGAGTCCATGGCGCAATAGAACAGATAGGCCACCAGGCCGATGCCCACGGCCAGCAGACCCACGAGGATGGGCGTGGCGATGCTCCAGTGCCGCGCCACGGCGGGGCTGGCGGCCAGTGCCAGGGCGGTGCCCAGACGCGCCAGCGCCACCTGGATGCCCATGGCCAGCGCCATCTCCTTGCCGGAGAACCACTTGACGATGACCTTCGACACCGTGATGCCGCACAGTTCGTAGCCTATGCCGAACACAGCGAAGCCCAGCGAAGCGAGCAGCACCTGGTGCTTGACGGGCGTATGGCTCAGGCCCAGCAGCGGAAAGGTGACCACGCTGGTGGGCTCGGGCGAGCACACGGCGATGGCGTAGTAGTCGATGCCGGTACCCACGAGCATGAGCACGCACGAGAGCGTGCCGGCAAAGCGCACGCCAGTGCGGTCGAGAATCACGCCGCCCACAAAGAGCATGAGCAGAAACACGTTGAAGAACCCGCGCGAGCCGGCAAAGAGTCCGAACTCACCACTGGTCCACCCCATGCCGCCCTGCCCTACCGGCAATTCGAGCAGATACTGCAGGGGCGACATCTCTTTGGCCACCACGTAGCCAGTCATCATCGTGAAGGCCACCACGGCCAGCACAGTCCATCGCGCGGCGGCACTCTGGTTGAGTCGTTGAGCAATGTCAATAGCCATAATCAGCGCAGGTTTTCGATTTCCCTATAGAAGGCAGTGCGGGCCTCCCTGAGCAGCGCGATGGCCCGGGGCACGATGTCGGAAAGTTCGGGATTATAGTCGGCCAGGATTTCGAAGGCCACGTTCACCCATTGGTCGTCGAACACATAGGTCTTGACCACCTTGATACGCGCGTTGGTCTTGTCGGTGGCTTCTACTACGAGCGGATAGTTGTTGTCGTCTACCTCGTAGATGCACGGCAGCACAAGCTGGAAGAACTGGTCGTCGCTCTCCTCGTGGAAAAACTGGAAGGTTATATCGTCGATTTTAAACTCTACGCCAAACGGCGCGATTTCGGCTTCGATATTGTGCTCGTTGAGGTAGTCGAACAGGAGTTGTTTCAGGTCCATGATTCTTGATGGTGCTAATTGTGAGTTGACGTAAAATTGGATTGGAATGCGAATGAGGGTGCCGTCAGTCGGCTTTGAATCCCACGGGATTCATGGAGCCGTGCTTGCCGAGCCCCTCCATGCGCTCGCGCATGGCCTCGTACTGCTTGACGACATCGGGGCGCACGCTGGGCTTGTTGCCGCCTATGGTGGTCAGGAGCAGCTGCTGCGTGATGAGCTCGTTGTTGAAGGCGGCTATCATGGCGGCCTCGTTGACCACATAGGTGATGTCGCTCGACACATAGCCCTCGGTGAGCCGGGCCAGGGCGTCGTAGTCGATGTCGTCGGCAGCCGGGCGGCCTTTCATGTGCAGCGCGATCATCTCGCGCCGCGCCTCCAGGTCGGGCAGCGGCACGTAGACCTGCTTGTCGATGCGGCCCGTGCGCAGCACGGCCGGGTCGATCATGTCGGGGCGGTTGCTGGTGGCGATGACGAAGATGCCACGCTGTGAGCAGTTGTTGAGTTGCGAGAGGAACTCGTTCACCTCGCCGGCCTGCTTGTTGTCGACCTCGCCCGAACGCGTGGGCACGAAGGCGTCGAACTCGTCGAAGCAGATCACCGTGGGCGCATTCTGCTCGGCCTTTCGGAAGAGGTCGGCGATTTTGCCTTGCGTGCCGTGGATGTAGACCGAACCCAGGTCGGAGGCTTTGACGAGCATGAAGTTGAAGCCGGTCTCCTCGGCAAACTTCTCGGCGAAGAAGCTCTTTCCGCATCCCGGCGGCCCGTAGAGGAGCAGTCCGTTGGGCGGCGTGAGGCGGTAGCGCTCGGCGCGCTCGCGGTCCTTGAGGATGAAGATGACGCGCTTTTGCAGCATGTCCTTCATCTCGGCCATTCCGGCGATGTCGGCAAAGCCGTTGCCTCCACCGCGCTTGACGGGCACATCGACCGTGTCGAGCGCGGCCTCGCCGCCACGGTCGCCGTGGCGCGAGCGGGTGCCGGAGGCTGTGGCGCCATCGGAGTCGGAACGCTCGCGGTGGTGTGCGCCCGGGTGACTGAGTTCGTAGGTCACCTGCCGCACCGAGCCGAACCGCTCGTCGAGGCAGTCGAGCCCCTTGAGCACCATGTCGCGCAGTTCGCCAGGCACGCGCTTCAGGTCGGGGTGCTCTCGTCGCGCCCGCCGCAAGGCCTTGACCTGCTCGACGCGGCTTTCAATCGGGCCGAGGTCCACGGGCCACGGCGCGTGGCCTGTGAGCATGGTGTAGAACACCGCCACGGCGGCAAAGATGTCGTTGCGCGGCGTGTAGAGGCCCGCCATGGCCGGCACACTGCAGTAGTGCAGGTCGAGGTCGGCCACGTCGAATTGCGGCACTCCCATCACCAAGCCCGACAAATGGCCCATGTCGATGAGCTTGGGCTGCCCGTCGGGGGCGATCATCACGTTGCGCGGGGTGACGTCGTTGTGCAGCAGGTGGTGCACATCGTGCAGGTAGTGCAGCGTGTCGAGCAGGGCCTGCATCACCGCCTTGGCCTGGTCGGCCGGCATGGGACCCTCGCGCTGCAAGCGGTCGGCAAGCAGCTCGCCGTCGAAGTATTCAGCCACCATATACTGCGCCACGCCCTGCTCAATCATGAGCGTTCCCCGGGCCACAAAGGCGTTCACTCCCTTGTGCTTGAGGCGCTCACTGAATACAATTTCGGCCACCTGGCCGTCGGCATCGACCAGCCCTTTGGGCGTCCGTCCGGTCACATAGAGCTTCATGAAGCGGGGCTGGCCGTCGATGTCGGTCACGCGATAGGTCTCGCAGTAGGCTCCTTGCTTGATGAGGTAGTCGACTGTGAAGCGGCCGTCTATCAACTGATGCGGTTGCAATAAAGTCATAAGCTGGGTTAAACTATATTTATTTGCCGTGCAAAGTTACAACTATTTCAATGATTATGCCTACATTTGCAACCAAAAAAACGACATGACCGAACTGAGGCACTACGAAGTGGTGGCAGGCGTGGTAGAGCACCAGGGGCGGGTGATGTGCCTGCGCAAGGGAGCCACGCGCTACGCCTACACCAGCAACCGGTGGGAGTTTCCCGGCGGCAAGATCGAGCCGGGCGAGACGCCCGAGCAGGCCCTGCAGCGCGAACTGCTCGAGGAGTTGCGGCTCCACGTCGAGGTGGGCGACCACCTGACCACCGTGCGCCACCAGTATCCCGACTTCGGCATCACGCTGCACGCCTACCACTGCCAGGCCGCCGACGAGCAAGTGCAGTTGCTCGAGCACGAGCAGGTGGCTTGGGTCGAGCCAGAGCGGCTCCTCGACTTGCAGTGGTGCGCGGCCGATGTGCCCATCGCCCAATGCATGGCCGAGCAAGCGAATAAGCGACAAAGTGTTACTTATTCTTAAAAATCAGCAACTGTTTGCCATTTCCAGTTCGATAGTGCTACCTTTGCGCCACCAAAACTTCACATGAGGCGAGACAAGACTCACATATCTGCTTGGATTCTGCTCTCGGTGCTTGTGCCGATGCTGCTGCTGTCGGCCTTCCACATCCATGCTCCAGTAGAGCAAGCGGTCGACTGCGAGCAGTGTGTGGCACACATGCACCACGCAGGCCACATCACACAGGCATCGGCTTCGGTCGACGACTGCGTGCTCTGCCGCATGATGCATGTGCCGGCAGTGATGCCCCAGCCCATGGCCATCGAGCAGCCGCGCCAGGCCGGCATAGCGGTCGACCAGGCCGTGCAGCAATGCCGCACCACCGACATCGACCGCCCCAACCTCCGCGCCCCTCCCACCGCATGATTGCACGTGCGTGCACCGGTTCGACAGCGCACGCACCACTCCCCCCTCCCACAGCACGACGAACAGCGACATCACTTGAGCAGCGATTGCTACTCGAGCATTGTCGTCAAGTATCATCTGCATCTATCACACATCACATTTGCAATCATGAAACCAACAATCGTTCTATACTTATTCCTTATAGCCGCATCGGCAGCCACAGCGCAGACGGTGCCCGAGGTCGACAGCACCGACCTCTTCTTCCGCCACCTCGACCTGAAGGAGGTGGTCGTGACCGGCTCGACGGGAGCCACCAAACTCAAAGAGGCCTCGGCCCCGGTGACCCTGGTCACGCAGCAGCAGCTGCAGGCCGTGTCGTCGGCCAACCTGATCGACGCCGTGGCCACGCTGCCCGGCGTGTCGCAAATCACCACCGGCAGCGGCATCTCCAAGCCGGTGATACGCGGCCTGGGCTACAACCGCATCTTGGTCGTGGCCGACGGCATACGCCAGGAGGGGCAGCAATGGGGCGACGAGCACGGCATCGAGGTCGACGCGGCCGGCGTGAGCTCGGTGGAGGTGCTCAAGGGTCCGGCGAGCCTCGTCTACGGCAGCGATGCCCTGGCAGGCGTGCTTCGCTTCAACTCGGCCCCCATCGTGCCGCTGGGCCACATGCGCGCCGGGCTGAGCACCGAGTATCAGACCAACAACGGCCTGGTGGACTATTCGCTGCACTACGGCGGCAACGTGGGCGGCAACGTGTGGAACGCCCGCTACTCCGACAAGTGGGCCCATGCCTACCGCAACCGCTACGACGGCCGCGTGGCCGGCAGCCAGTTCCACGAGCGCGCCGCGCAGCTCATGGGCGGCGTCAACCGCCGCTGGGGACACACGCGCCTCACGCTGAGCTACTACCACATCACCCCCACCATTGTGGAGGGCGAGCGCGACGAGACGACCGGCGAGCTGCTATGCGAGTACGGCACGCCCGGCCAGTATGGCCACGGCATGCCCTACCAGCACGTGCGCCACTACAAGGCCGCCTTCGACGGCACCGTGGCCCTGGGACGCGGCAAGCTCAACGCCTTGCTGGGCTACCAGCTCAACCGCCGGCAGGAATACGACGACGCCGAGCATCCCGACGACTATGGCCTCTACCTCAAGCTGCACACGGCCAGCTACAACGTCCACTACACGCTGCCCACGGGCGACGGCTGGCAGCTCACTGCGGGAGTGGGCGGAATGTGGCAGCGGTCGGTGGGCGGCGGCGAGGAATTCCTGATTCCCGACTACCGGCTGACGGACATCGGCCTGTTTGCCACAGCGAGCAAGCAGTGGGAACGCGTCACGCTGAACGGCGGCCTGCGCTACGACCACCGCCACCTGCGCAGCGACGCCCTCGCCGACGACGGCGTGCCGCGCTTCGACGAGCTGCGGCGCAACTTTGGCGGCGTGTCGGCCAGCGCCGGGGTGGTGTTTCACGCCTGCGAGCATTGGGACTTTAGGATGAATGTGGCTCGAGGCTTCCGCACGCCCAATGTGAGCGAACTCGCGTCAAACGGCGTTCACGAGGGCTCGGTGCGCTACGAACTGGGCAATGCCGACCTCAAGCCCGAATACAGTCTACAGTTCGACCTCGGAGCCGAAGTGTCGTCGCCGGTGGTTGCCGCCCAGCTGGCGCTGTTCCTGAACCATATCGACAACTACATCTTCCTGCACCGCGTCGACGAGGTGGTGGAGCCCGGCTACGACACCTACCGCTTCGACCACGGCGACGCCCGTCTGTGGGGCGGCGAGCTGAGCGTGGACGTGCACCCGCTGCACGCCTTGCACCTGGGCGCGTCGCTGGGCTATGTGAACGCCGTGCAGCTGCACCAGCCGCGCGAGTCGCGCCACCTACCCATGACACCCGCGCCGCGCCTGATGTTCGACGCCAAGTATGAGCTGTGCCACGACGGCCGCGTGTTCAACAACGCCTATGTGGCCGCCAACGTCGACATCAACTTTCCACAGAACCACTATTATGCCGCCTGGGGCACCGAGACGGTCACCCCGGCCTACACACTGCTCAACCTGTCGGCCGGCACCGACATCATGCTGCGCGGCCGCCGCGTGGCCCAACTCACCATCGTGGCCAGCAACCTGACCGACAAGGCCTACCAGAGCCACCTGAGCCGGCTCAAGTATGCCGATGTCAACCCCGTGAGCGGCCGGCGGGGTGTCTACAACATGGGGCGCAATTTCACCTTCAAGCTCACCATCCCGCTCGAGTGGAAGGTGAGGTAGCGCCCCCCTACCCCAACCGCACCCGCATCGGCTTCATGACCGGATAACGGCTCGCCACGTCCCGCAGTCTCTCGCCTTGCCGCGGCCAGACGGGCGGATGTGATGGCAACCAAAACGATGAAAAAAAGTCGCCCCAGCGCGGGCGACTTTCATTTTTTTTGATTAATAACTGCGTGGAGAGTAATGCTTTAAAGGGTCAGTTGGCTACAAACTCGCCCAGTCCGGCAGGCATCATGGCGCAAAATGTGTAGGCGCGTGCAAACTGCTTCAGGAACTCGACGGTTGCCCTCTTTGGGCTTGCCACTGCTTGCTGCATGCTCTTCTCCTCCGCCTTGACAGGTGTAGAGGTTTTTTGCATAGGCAATCGGGATTAGGAATCGATACATTATTGTAACGCACCGCCTATCCCGAATATTATGCATCGCTATTATTTTCAGCTATTTTCACACTTGGCCGGCAGTGGTCAGTTGCCCATCTCGCTGAGGAACTTGATGCGCATGAGGCGGATTTCGTGCTCCGTATAGTCGTCAAGCCCCAGATCGTTGTAAGCCTGCTTGAGGTCGCCCGTCTCGCTGTGGAGGAAGTAGTCGTAGATTTCGTCCTGGATGTCCTGGTCGATTCGCTCGCTGATGTAGTACTGAATGTCGATTTTGTAGCCGCTGTTGACAATGGCTTCGAGCTCGTCGAGCAGTTTGTCGAAGTCCATTCCGGGCGAGGCGGCCAGCGAGTCGAGGTCGGTCTTGCGGTCGATGTTCTGGATGAGCTTGATTTTGACGTTGCTGCGCGAGGGAATGGTGCGCATGCGGAAGTCGTCGGGGCGCTCGATGTCGTTCTCCTCGACATATTTCTTGATCAGGTCGACGAAGGGCTGCCCATAGCGTCGGGCCTTGCTCTCGCCCACTCCCGACACGAGTTTGAGCTCGTCGATGGTGATGGGATAGGTGGTGGCCATGGCCTCGAGCGAGGGGTCCTGGAAGATGACGTAGGCGGGCAGATTTTTGCGCTTGGCCACGCTGGAGCGCTCGTTCTTGAGCATGCTGAAGAGCGCGGGGTCGACCGCCCCGCCTCCGGCGGCCAGGTCGACATCGTCGGCATCGCTGAACTCGCGGTCCTCGGCCACCATGAACGAGTGCGGGTTGTCGAGGAACTTCCGCCCGCGGGCGGTGACCTTGAGCAAGCCGTAGTTCTCGATGTCCTTGTCGATGAGGCGGGCGTTGATGCCCTGCCGGATGACGGCGCGGATGAACTTGGGGTCGGCGTCGCGGCAGATGCCGAAAAAGTCGAGCTCGTCGTGGCGGAAACTCTTCACATCGGGGCTCAGGTTGCCGGCCACCACATCGGCCACACAGTCGATTTTGTAGCGCTCTTTGAGGGCGAGAATCACCTCGAGCACGGCGCAAATCTCCTCTTTGGCCTCGATGCGCTTGGCCGGATGCAGGCAGTTGTCGCAGCTGCCGCAGTTGCCGCGGTCATAATCCTCGCCGAAATAGCGGAGCAGCGTCTGCCGCCGGCACATCGACGACTCGGCGTAGCCTGCCGTCTCGGCGAGCAGCTGCTTGCCGATTTCCTGCTCGGCGAGGGGCTTGCTCTGCATGAATTTCTCGAGCTTGTCGAGATCCTTCTTGGCATAGAAGGTGATGCACTTTCCCTCTCCACCGTCGCGTCCGGCACGGCCGGTCTCCTGATAGTAGCCCTCAAGACTCTTGGGGATGTCGTAGTGGATCACGAAGCGCACGTCGGGCTTGTCGATGCCCATGCCGAAGGCGATAGTGGCCACAATCACGTCGACTTCCTCAAGCAGGAAGGCGTCCTGGTTGGCCGAGCGCGTCGCGCTGTCCATGCCGGCATGATAAGGCTTGGCCTTGATGCCGTTCTCGTGGAGCAGCTCGGCCATCTCCTCCACCTTTTTACGGCTCAGGCAGTAGATGATGCCCGACTTGCCCTCGTTGGCCTTGATGAAGCGGATGATGTCGCGGTCCACGTCGCGCGTCTTGGGGCGCACCTCGTAGTAGAGGTTCTCGCGGTTGAACGACGACTTGAACACCTGCGCGTCGGTCATGCTGAGGTTCTTCTGGATGTCGTGCTGCACCTTGGGCGTTGCCGCGGCGGTGAGGGCGATGATGGGTCGCGGGCATATCTCGTTGATGATGGGACGTATGCGCCGGTACTCGGGCCGGAAGTCGTGCCCCCACTCCGAGATGCAGTGGGCCTCGTCGACAGCGTAGAACGAAATCTTGACCGTTTTCAGGAACTCGATGTTCTCCTCTTTGGTGAGCGACTCGGGGGCCACATAGAGCAGCTTGGTCTTTCCGGCCACGATGTCGGCCTTCACCTGCTCGATGGCCTGCTTGTTGAGCGACGAGTTCAGGAAGTGGGCTATTCCGTCCTCCTCGCTGTAGGTGCGCATGGCGTCGACCTGGTTCTTCATCAGGGCAATCAAGGGCGAGATGACGATGGCCGTGCCCTGCATGAGCAGCGCGGGCAGCTGGTAGCAGAGCGACTTGCCGCCGCCTGTCGGCATGAGCACGAAGGTGTCGCGCTCGGCAAGCACATTCTCGATGATGGCTTCCTGGTTGCCCTTGAAGGTGTCGAACCCGAAGCGCTTCTTCACTTCGGCCAGCAGATGCTGCTTTACGTTGTTGATGTTCACTGAAGTGTGCGGTTAAGAGAGGGATGTGGTGTTCAATTGATTGTTGTGCTGTTGCGGCCTCCCGGGGGCGGGGCCGTCACTGGGCCTTGCTGAGGGCTTCGAAGTTGGCTCGCTCGAGCTGCTGGCTGGCATAGTCGCGCGTGAGCCGGTATTTTTTCACCTTTGCCGATGGCACGGTGTACATCACGTCCATCATGATGGTCTCGAAGATGGACCGCAGTCCCCGGGCGCCGAGTTTGTACTCGATGGCCTTGTCGACCACAAAGTCGAGCACGTCGTCGTCGATGACCAGTTCCACACCGTCCATTTCAAGCAGCTTGACGTATTGCTTGGTGATGGCGTTTTTGGGTTCGGTGAGGATGCGGCGCAGTGCGTCGCGGTCGAGCGGCTCGAGGTTGGTGAGGATGGGCAGGCGGCCTATGATTTCGGGAATCAGGCCGTAGGAGCGCAGGTCTTGCGGGGCCACGAAGTGGAGGAGCCGCTCGCGCTCGAGCTGCGAGATGTGGTTGCTCACGCCGTAGCCCACCACGTGGGTGTTGAGGCGCTGGGCAATCTTCTGCTCGATGCCCTCGAACGCGCCGCCGCAGATGAAGAGGATGTTCTTCGTGTCGACTGCAATCATCTTCTGCTCGGGGTGCTTGCGTCCGCCTTGTGGCGGCACGTTGACAACCGAGCCTTCGAGCAGCTTGAGCAGGCCTTGCTGCACGCCCTCGCCGCTGACGTCGCGCGTGATGGACGGGTTGTCGCCCTTGCGGGCTATTTTGTCGATTTCGTCGATGAACACGATGCCGCGCTGCGCCTGCTCCACGTTGTAGTCGCAAGCAGCCAGCAGCCGGGTGAGCAGGCTCTCGATGTCCTCGCCCACGTAGCCGGCCTCGGTGAGCACCGTGGCGTCGACGATGGCGAAGGGCACCTTGAGCATGCGGGCAATGGTCTTGGCCAGCAGCGTCTTGCCGGTGCCGGTGGGCCCCACGATGATGATGTTCGACTTTTCGATGTCGACCTCCTCGTCGGCGTTCTGCGTCAGGCGCTTGTAGTGGTTGTAGACCGCCACGGCCAGGTAGCGCTTGGCGTTCTCCTGCCCGATGACGTAGAGGTCGAGGAACTCCTTGATTTGTTCCGGCTTGGGCAGCTCGGCCATGTTGATGGTGCCGGCGGCGCGCTTGTCGGCCTGCTGCAGGTAGTCGCGCGCCACCTCGTGGGCGCGCTCGGCGCAGTCGCTGCATATGCAGGCGTTCAAGCCGGGCAGCAGCAGGCGCACCTCGGTCTCATTGCGGCCACAGAAGTCGCAATGCATCATTTCGGTTTTCTTTTTTGCCATGTGTGTTGATTGAATGATGTGCAGATGCTCCCGGGGCAGGCTCACTGCTTGCTGCGCTCGAGCACTTTGTCGATCATGCCATAGGCCAGGGCCTCGTCGCTGGTCATCCAGTAGTCGCGGTCGCTGTCGGCATACACCTTGTCGTAGGGCTGGCCGGAGTGGTCGCTGATGATGGTGTAGAGTTCCTTCTTCAGCTTGAGGATCTCGCGCGAGGTGATTTCGATGTCGGAGGCCTGTCCCTGGATGCCGCCCATGGGCTGGTGGATCATCACGCGGCTGTGCTTGAGGGCGAAGCGCTTGTCCTTCTGCCCGGCCACGAGCAGCACGGCGGCCATCGACGCGGCCATGCCGGTGCAGATGGTCGACACGTCGCTCTGGATGTACTGCATGGTGTCGTAGATGCCCAGTCCGGCATACACCGACCCGCCGGGCGAGTTGATGTAGAGCGAGATGTCCTTGCCCATGTCGGCCGAGTCGAGATAGAGCAGCTGGGCTTGGATCACGTTGGCCGTATAGTCGTCGACTTGCGTCCCCAGAAAGATGATGCGGTCCATCATCAAGCGTGAGAACACGTCCATTTGTGTCACATTCAGTTTGCGTTCTTCCATGATAGTTGGCGAGATGTAGTTGTCAACCACAGCGCTGCTGTACTGGTCGAGAGCCAGCCCGTTCATGCCTAGATGATGAACGGCGAATTTACGGAAATCGTTGTTCATTATATATAAGGTTATAAATTTAGGTTTTCAAAATTACAAAAAAATTCGTTCCCGACAAAACTATGGCCGTTTTTTTAAGTTGAATTCACAAATCGGGCGTTGGGCAAGCCGCCATAAGCCACCACCCGCCGTCCCCCACGTGTGGCGGGGGCCGGCGGGCGGCTCGGCGACGCAATGCCCGCAGGGGCGCGTGCCCCGGGGCGGCGTTATGGCGTTGTGATCACTCGGCTGTGGTAGTTTCAAAGAGCTTGTTGAACTCGTCGAGCGTGACGTCCTTCTCGTCGAGCGTCACGTTGTCCTTGATGGTGGCGAACACCTTGTCCTCGAAGGCGCGCTGGGCGATGTCGCTGCGGTGCTTGTCGTCGTCCATGATCTTCCTGGCGTAGTTCTCGATCACGTCGTCGGGCACATTGGTCATGCCATATTGCGCAAACTGGTTGGCGGCCATGAAGCGGGCAAAGCGCATCATGTCCTCCTCCTCGATTTTCACCTCGAACTGGTGGGCCACCTTCTCCTTGATGAGCTGCCACACGAGTTGCTCTCTGGTGCGGGGATACTCTTCGTCGATTTTCTGCTCGTCGATGTTCTCGTTGCGCTCGAGCAGGAATCGCTTCAGGAACTCATCGGGCAGCTCGAGCTCGCCCACGCGGTCGCGCAGCACACGCTGCGCGTCGATCGAGAAGCGGTAGTTGCTGTCGTTTTTGAGCTGGGCGGCGAGCATCTCCTTGAGCTTGTCGAAGTATTCGCCCTCGTTGCTGGCCTGGTCGCGGCCGAGCACGGTGTCGAAGAACTCCTGGTTCATCTCGGCGTCGGCGTTGACCATGATCTCGTTGATGGTGAAGCGGAAGTCGCTCTTCACGTCGGCCTGCTCCTTGTCCACCTCGAGCAGGGCGGCCATCTCGGTCAGGTTGCCGTCCACGGCCTTGAAGGGGTTGTAGACCACGGCGTCGCCCACGTGGGCGCCCACAAACTTGGCCTTCTCGTCGTCGTCCTTCAGATAGCGGGGCGAGAGCACGGTCTTCTCCACGGCGATGCCACCGTCCTTGTCGCTGCCGTCCTCATTCAACTCGGTGAGCGAGCCACGGATGAGCGAGTCGTCGGCAGCCTCGTCGCCGGGCACCTGCTTGCCGAAGCGCTTGCGGTAGTCGGCGTTCTGGCGGTCGATCATCTCCTGGCTCACCTGGATGTTGTAGTACGGCACGCTGATGTCGGTGCCCACCATCAGTTCGAACTACGGAGCCAGGCCGAGGTCGAACTTGAACTCGAAGTCGGTGGCATGCTCGATGTCGACGCGCGTGTCCTTGTCGAGCATCGGCTCGCCGAGAAGCGAAATTTTGTTGTCGTTGATATATTTGTTCAGCTCGCGGCTCACCAGACGGTCCACCACCTGGGCGGTGACCTGGTTGCCGTAGAACTTCTTGAGCATGCCAAAAGGCACATGACCCGGACGGAAGCCCTTGATGGGGCGGGTGCGGCCCAATTCGTTGAGTTGTTTCTTCACTTCGGCTTTGTAGTCGTCTTCGACAAGCGCGATGGCAATCTTTGCGTTCACGTTGTCGATTTTCTCATAATTTACGTTCATTGTCGATGAATCTATACGTATTTAATTATTAAAGGATTTTCAAAACGAACTGCAAAATTACACCATAATCAATCGCCCCACAAATAATGCCCCCATTTTTTAGTTAACTTAACACCTTGCAGCCACTTGGTGAGGCTGTCGCTGCATATCGCAAGTTATGCATCGGGTACCGCCGACGGCAGGGGCGTGACGTCACGCCGGGGTGGAAATCCTACGTCTTTCGACGTAGATTTGCGGATACGGGCCACGGTCCCCACATACGTCGCCGCGCCAATGGCTGCCGCCCTTGGCGCTCGGCTCCTTAATGTGGGGTTAAAGAAATCAGCACGTCTTTCGACGTGCGCTTTAGTCGCACAACACGCCGCAAATCCGCGGGCCAGTAGGGCCTCGCCTTGGCGTGGCCAGATGACCAAGGCAAACCGCCGCCGAAGCAGCCGCCGCTTCGGTCACTCCGCACGCCGCAAATCCGCGGGCCAGTAGGGCCTCGCCTTGGCGTGGCCAAATGACTGGGGCAAACCGATGTCATGGCAGCCGTCGGGGATGTCCTTCGACAGAAGGACGATTTCTTTAACCCCACATTAAGGAGCTGTGC
>CAMVDK010000011.1 GCA_947166165.1 uncultured Porphyromonadaceae bacterium | reverse complement strand
ATTATTGTATAATTCCATTGTCACATTTCTACGGAATGAAAAGAAAGGAAACGTGGAGGAAATCGATAGGTTCTATCATTTAATTGAAAAATGAAACCTCGCATTTTCATTAATATGCACTACATGGCGCTCGGCGGCGCCGAAAGGGCACTGCTCGGCTTGATCAACGCTCTTGATTCCGAGCGAGTGGATGTGGACTTATTCCTCAACCAGCACACCGGTGAGTTCATGCCTCTCATCCCGAAGCACGTCAATTTGCTGCCGGAACGTCGGGGGTACAACGCCATCGAGCGGCCGATGAAGACAATTCTCAAAGAAGGTCAGTTTGGTGTTTTATATGGCAGGCTCAAAGCGAAATGGCAGCATCGTCAGTATCGCAAAACACTTTCAGAGCCATATCGTTCCTTCGACAGCAGTGGATTTCAGTATGTGGCCGACAGTGTGGACTCTTTCCTCCCTCCGTTGGGGGGGATTGATGGAGGCCAGAAACCCTACGATCTTGCCATCAGTTTCCTGCAACCACACAACATCGTGCTGCACAAAGTTAAAGCAAAGAAAAAGATTGCATGGATCCACACCGACTACAGTACAATCCACGTTAATGTGGCAAAAGAACTGCCCATTTGGAGCGCCTACGACCATATTGCCAGCATATCGCCCGACTGCACCCGGAGTTTTTTAAAAGTCTTTCCGACATTGGAGAATAAAATCATCGAAATCGAAAATATACTCTCCTCTGATTTCGTGCATAAACAAGCCAATGAAGATAGAATTTTGGGTTCGGATACCAACGTGATTAAGCTGCTATCAATTGGTCGGTTTTGTCATGCAAAGAATTATGACAATGTGCCTGACATCGCTCGTCGTATAATTCTCGCCGGCTATCCCGACTTGCGGTGGTACTTGATTGGATTCGGTGGCGATGAGTCACTCATACGTCGAAAAATCGATGAAGCGGGTATGCAGGACCATGTGATTATTCTTGGCAAGAAGAACAATCCATATCCATACATCAAAGCCTGCGACGTTTATGTCCAGCCTAGTCGCTACGAAGGCAAAAGCGTCACCGTTCGCGAGGCCCAAATACTCGGTAAGCCCGTCGTCGTTACCGCTTACCCCACCGCACCCAGCCAGATTAAAAATGGTGTTGATGGCATTATCGTTCCAATGGACAACCAAGGTTGCGCCCAAGGCATTGTTGATGCAATAGCACACCCTGACCGCTTGCAGGCTATCACCGACCACCTCTTTACCCACGACTATGGCAACGAAGCTGAGGTGGAGAAGATATATGAACTCATATTATCAGAAGAGTAATCAAACTGAGGTGGGGAGTATTCAATGAGTTGACTAAAGTAACATGATACCTAAAGTCATCCATTACTGCTGGTTTGGTCGCAACCCGTTGCCCGAAAGCGCAGTGAAATGTATCGCTAGTTGGCGAAAGTTCCTTCCTGATTATGAAATCAAGGAGTGGAACGAGGACAATTTCGATGTCAACATCATTCCCTATACAGCCGAAGCTTACGCGGCCAAGAAGTATGCCTTCGTGAGCGACTATGCTCGCTTTTGGATCCTTTATCACTACGGTGGACTCTATTTCGATACCGATGTCGAAGTTATCAAGTCGATGGATGATATCATCGCGCGAGGCCCTTTTATGGGGGTGGAGGTGCCAAGCAAAGACGGCAGCGTGCCGCTCGTTGCTCCCGGACTAGGATTGGGCGCGGAACTGCAAATGCCACTATATAAAGAAATCCTGGATTATTATAACAATCTGCATTTCCTGGGCGAATACGGCAAGCCCAACGAAGTCACGGTGGTGCGGCACACGACAAAGGTGTTTCAGCGCCATGGGCTGAGGCCGGACAATAGCATCCAGCAGGTTGCCGAAGTGTGGATATATCCACGCGATTACTTCAACCCGCTTGATGACCTCACGGGCCGACTTTTTAAGACCCTGAACACCCGCACCGTCCATTGGTACACCCGCTCGTGGAGCGACAGCCCTTGCTGGCGCATCACGCTCTCGCGTTGGAGCCACCGCATTTTCGGTTTTCAACTCTCGAAGCTGAAGCGTTTTATCAGAAACCATTGATACCTTATTTTGCTTATGCTGCTGGCTTTGAGTCTGCCTGAAATACCCGCGCTACTGTATAGCAAGATCTACAACATTGCGATTTTCATGATATGTGTGTTGGTAGCGTTTTACTATTCGTATTCTGCAACCAACGAGCGCATTCATAAAGAGACTCCATTCACACAAATAGGAGCAATCCTGTTTATGCTGTTGGTAATTGTTTTCATTGGCACACGACCTATTAGCGGAAGTGCATTTACCGACATGCCTATGTATGCACACAACTATAACAATATTCTGGACGGGAGAATAAGCATGGAAACTGCTGACAGCCGTGGTGAGTGGATGTTTTATGCTTTCGGTAACGCGTGTAAACAGCTTGGCTTCTCCGATACACAATATTTCCTTTCAATATCAGTAGTTTACTTTAGTCTGATGTTGGTGGTGTGCTGGAGGCTCATGCGCAGCAATCTGTTTGTGGCTGTGCTTTTCTGCGTGGCCTCATTCTCGTGTTATTCCTATGGCGTGAACGGTATCCGCAACGGAATGGCTTGCAGCATTGCCATGATGGCGATTGCGTTATTGAGTGGTGAAAAGTGGGATAGAATCGGAGCTTTTGTGCTGATGTTTTGCGCTGCTAATATCCACCGTTCAACAGTGCTTCCCAGCATTTGCGCAATTGCCGCATTGCTAGCGGTGAAAAACACCAAGCAAGCCATCTATTTTTGGGGAGCATCAATCATCATTTCGGCCATCGCAGGCAATTATGTCACAGAGTTCTTTGTCAACCTCGGGTTTGACGACCGTATGGAGCAATATGCCAACCTCGACGAAGAAGGCAATGTGATGGAATCTGTAAATGTAAAAGCGGGTTTCCGCATCGATTTCATCATCTATAGCATCGTGCCCATTGTTATGGCTTGGTATGTGACCATGAAACGGAATTTTCACGACAAGACTTACCACATTATCGCCACCACCTACATCCTCGCTAACGCCTTTTGGGTGATGGTCATCCGCTCCGAGCAAAGTAACCGTTTTGCCTATTTGTCGTGGTTTCTCTACCCATTGGTTATCGCTTATCCGCTGCTTAGGATGAACATATGGGAAGACCAAGACCGCAAAACTGGTCTCATCCTGCTAGCCTATGCTGGCTTCACCTTCTTCATGAACTTTGTCTATTATGCCTCCTAGAAGCCCACGAATCTCTGTCATAATGGGCATATACAATTGCGCCCCAACGCTGGTCGAGGCGCTGGACTCACTGATGGCGCAAACCTACCAAGGCTTCAAGGTCATTCTGTGCGACGATGGCTCAACCGACAACACCTATCAAGTGGCTGAATCGTATATCCAGCATAATCCAGGCCGGTTCGTGCTCATCCGCAACGAACAAAACATGGGCTTGAACTACACCCTCAACCATTGCCTTGAATATGCCGACACCGAGTTCGTGGCCCGCATGGACGGTGACGACATCTCGCTCCCTGAGCGGTTCGAAAAGGAAATCAATTTTCTTGATGAACATCCGGAATACGCCATCGTCAGCTGCCCGATGATTTATTTCGACGAGAATGGCGAATTCGGGCGTGGAAGGGGAGGATATGAACCTTCCAAACAATCATTTCTTTATGGTACGCCATTCTGTCACGCACCTTGTATGGTTCGCCGTGAAGCCTATTCAGACGTCAAAGGATACTCGACTGATAAGAGGCTGTTACGGCATGAGGATTACAATCTGTGGATGAAAATGATGAGCAGAGGTCATAGAGGCTATATGCTTGAGGAGAAGCTATACAAGATGCGCGACAATCGTAATGCTTCGCATCGCCGCACATTAAATGGTCGAGTTAATGGCATCTATGCTCATTATCTAGCACATCGTACACTTCATTTACCTTGGAGCAAATTCATTTTGTTCGTTGTTATGAATTTAACCAAAGGAATAATGCCACGAAAGATGTATGATTATTTTCATCATCTTAGATTTAAAGGGAATCAATCATGACAAACCGGAAAATATGCTTTGTGGTTTCCTCGCCTGGCACCGCGGTTTCGTTCCTTAGTGGTGCCATGAGTCGTCTCAAGGATGAGTATGACATCTATCTGGTGGCCAATTTCGATGGTGCGCGGAGTGTGGACATGCTGCCGCTATGCGGAAAGCAGCACATCCCTATTGAGCGGCGGCCACATCCGTTTGTCGACCTTAAGGCGTTGTGGCGGCTCTATCGCTACTTCAAGCATAACGACTTCTACGCTGTCCACTCCTACACGCTCAAGGCCTCGTTGCTCACGGCAATAGCTGGATGGTGTGCGCGTGTGCCGCACAGGTTGCGTAATTTCTCTGGACAACTATGGTGCAACATGACCGGCCTCAAGCGTCGATTCTACAAGATGATAGAGCACATCATTGTTGCGCTCGACAATGGTTTCATCATCGATTGCAACGCGCAGCGTCAGTATCTCATCGACGAGGGAATACTCAAGAGTCACGACCAAGCCAAGGTGATGTATCGCGGGTCGGTGTGTGGCATCAATCCGGCGAAGTTCGAATTCCATCCCGATGAACGTGCTGAAATCCGGCAAGAGTTGGGATTTCCCGATGGTGCGGTAGTTTTCATTTTCCTGGGTCGTATGCGTCGTGAAAAAGGCATTTACGAGCTTTTCGAAGCCTTCAATCGTCTGGCAGGTGAATATAACGATTGCCGATTGTTGCTTGTGGGCAACGATGAGGGCGATTGTGTGAAAGATATTGGGCAATATAGCCATTTGGTGGCTGGGAGCAACGTGGTCGTTTATGGCTATACACAGCGACCGGCCCACTTGCTCCATGCGGCCGATGTGTATGTGCTGCCCTCGCATCGCGAGGGCTTCGGAATGGCCGTGCTCGAGGCTTCGTGCCTGGGGTTGCCGGTCATCTGCTCCGACACCTACGGCATGACCGATGCCATGCGCGACGACATCACTGGCCTGCGATGTCGAACTAAAGATGCCGAAAGCCTTTATCGATGTATGCTACAACTCTATCAAGACCCTGCATTGCGTAAGCAGATGGGCTGGGCCGGACATGAGTGGGTGGTCGAAGATTTCCCGCAGGACAAGGTGAATGAAGCCTGGCTGCAGTTCTATCACGATTTGGAAAAGTAAGCCAATTTATGAGCCGCGTTTTAGTGCTTGGCACCGGCACACAGGGTCTGGCTATCATTCATGCGCTCAAAAGGGCGGGACATCATGTCGCGCTGCTCTACAATGACTCGTTGAACTATGGGGCGTTGTCGCGATTTGTAGATGTAAGAATACGCTGTGCGGAGTTGGACAAATCTCCGGCTTTTGCCCGCATCGTGGCAGACGTGGTTGCAAAGAATCATATTGATGCCGTGATTCCAATGGGCGATAGCTCTGCTCAGATGCTCAGCCTCCACAAGCACGAATTGCTGCCGAAGGTGCATTTCCAACTGCCCGACTACGGCGACTTCATGCGCGGTTATGACAAGAACCAGCTTATGAAGCTGTGCCGGGCCAAAGGTTATCCGCACCCCCTCACCTTCGATTTGTCAGAAATCGATGTCAATGCCGATACGCGGATGGCCGATTTTCCATTCCCAGCCCTTCTCAAGCCAAACATCACAACTGGTGGCAGGGGCATGGTGCGGGTCAACAACCTCGAGGAGCTCAGAATGCGATATAGCCAACTGCACAAGACGTATGGCGACTATCACGTGCAGCAGTTCATCCCGTCGGGGGGGCGGCAGGTCAAGGTGCAGCTCTATCGGAACGCCGATGGCTCGCTACGTGCCGCCACCATGCTCCAGAAGATGCGATGGTATCCCGTGCAGGGAGGTAGCAACAGTTGTGCCGTAACTATCTATGAACCCGCTACAATCGACCTATGTCGCCGCATTCTGCAGGACTTGAACTGGGAGGGGTTCGCCGATTTCGACCTTATCGAGAATCCCCTCACGCATGAACTGCTGGTGATGGAAATCAACCCGCGTGTGCCGGCATGCATCAAGGCTCCAATCGCAGCAGGTGTCAACTGGGCACAGGTGATTGTGGAAGGCTATCTCGGCCTTCCAGCCACTGACTTCCATTTCCGAGAGGGGGTGACATTGCGGCATCTGGGCTTCGAAACACTTTGGTTCATGAAATCGCCCGACCGATGGCATGCTCGCCCCAACTGGTTCCGTTTTTGGGGCAACGATGTCTATTACCAGGATATGAGCAATTGGACCGACCCGATGCCTTTCCTTGGTGGCACCTGGCGAAACCTTAAAAAAGTGCTTACCGGACATGGTAAAGGAACGTTTTGACTATCTAGATATAGCCCGTGGCATTGGCATCATCATGGTGGTGTGGGCTCACATTGCCAAGCATTGGACTGGTGCCATGTTCTATACCTTCCATATGCCGTTGTTTTTTCTCATCTCCGGCATGCTTTTCAATCCGGCAAAATATTCCGATTTTAAGACATTCATAATCAGGCGCTCCAAACGGTTGCTTATCCCCTATGCCATCTATTCGGTGGCCACTTGGCTTGTTTGGGTTGCATTTAATGCTGTCACAAGCAAACCGCTTGATGATTGTTGGTATCCATTGTTGCAAACCATTGTTGCACAAGGGTCCGGGCAGTTCTTTTGGCATAACTCGCCTTTGTGGTTCGTTCCGTGCTTGCTGGCAGTGGAGATGATGTACTTTTTTATAGCGCGTTGGCGCGACTGGCTGGTGTTGCTGGCCTCTTTTGCCATAGCTGGTATCAGCATGGTGCTGGAACATTTGTTTCACGATGACTACCTATTGCTCTTGCCTTGGAACTTTGATGCGGCGATGATGGCGCTGCCCTTCTATGCCGTTGGCAACATTGTTATCCATCGCATCTCGCATCAGCAAATCAACCAATGGATCAATGCTCACCAATGGCTCGCGGCTATATGCATCCTGGCTGTTTTTATAGGGCTGACATTAAGCCTGCGCTGTTGGGGAAGTCCTTCGATGGGGCATAGCTACTATGGCAATTGGTGGGTATTCTATACTCGTGCTTTCGTGGGTTCTATGGCGGTCGTCGTCCTATCAGCGCTAATAGCCAGTCGCGAAATCATCAAGCGTTTCAATGATTATCTTAAGTGGCTGGGCAAGGTTAGTCTCGATGTGATGTGCACGCATGTGCCGCTCAAGGGAGTTCTTATAGTGTTTGTTGCGGCAATTGTGCACAACACGACCAACGAAGTAAGCCAGAATGTGGGACTTGCTTCATTGGTGTTTGTCGTTACGTTGCTCGCCGATTCCATATTGGTTTATTGCATCAATAATTTCCTAAAAACGAAAAATCAATAGTGAACATCCTCACATTCGACATCGAGGAGTGGTTTCTCGAAAAGCATAACCATGGCAATCGTTCAGAGAGGCTGGCAGAATTCGACCGCTACCTGAACGAGATTCTTGACCTGCTCGACGAGCGAGGATTGCGGGCAACTTTCTTCTGCGTGGGTGGCATGGCCAGTGATTTCCCGCAGGTGGTGCGGCTCATCGACAGTCGCGGTCACGAAATAGGCTGCCACTCACACCGCCACACTTGGCTCAACAAGATGCCACCCGCCGAGGTGCTCGGCGACACGCGCCGTGCTGTGGATGCCTTGGAGCAGTGCGTCGGCAAGAAAATCGTCAGCTACCGTGCTCCGGCGTTCTCCATAGGCGAGTCGAATCCTTGGGCCTTCGAGGCGCTGGCGCGCTGCGGCATCGGGCGCGACGCGTCGATCTTCCCCGCTGCGCGCGACTTTGGCGGCTTCCCCGGCTTTGGCCACCGCACTCCTGTCATCATCGAGCGCGAGGGCATTCGCCTAAAGGAGTTCCCCGTCAGCACCGCCTCGGTGCTCGGCAAGCGGCTGGCCTACAGCGGCGGCGGATATTTCCGCTTCTTTCCGCTTTGGTTCATCCGCCGGGAGATGGCGCGAAGCGATTATGCCATGTGCTATTTCCATCTCGGCGACCTCATTCCCGAGGCAAGCCGGGTGATGACCCGTGAGGCTTACGAAGCCTACTTCAAGGAGCAAGGCACATGGCTTAACCGCCGCAAGCGTTACATCAAGTCCAACCTTGGCAAAAAAAGCGCTTACGACAAAATGCGCTCGCTTGTTGGCAATACAGCGTTCATTAATCTCGCACAGGCCGATTCAACCATCAATTGGGACGAAGTTTCTGTTGTAAAACTATAAGTGAATAGATGTATAAGCGCTTCTTCAAACGAATTCTGGACTTCGTTTTGGCTTTGCTGGCTTTGGTGATTCTCTCTCCGTTGCTGCTTGTTGTCACCATTTGGCTTCATTTCGCCAACAAAGGAGCTGGAGCGTTTTTCCTCCAGGAACGCCCGGGGCTGCATGGCAAGATTTTCCGCATCGTCAAGTTCAAGACGATGACCGATGAGCGCGATGCCGAGGGAAACCTCCTGCCTGACGCTCAACGCTTGACGCGGGCCGGGCGCTTCGTCCGCTCCACTAGCATCGACGAGTTGCCTCAGTTGATCAATGTGTTGAAAGGTGAGATGTCGCTCATCGGCCCCCGACCGCTGCTCCCTAGGTATCTTCCGTATTATACCGAACGTGAGCAACTCCGACACTCTGTGAGGCCGGGCATTACAGGACTTGCGCAAATTAACGGTAGGAATAATCTGAATTGGGACCAAAGGCTTGAGTTGGATGCGCAGTATGCCGAAAGTGTTTCCTTTGCTCAAGATTGTTCGATTATCTTAAAGACCATCAACAATGTTATAAAGCGCAAAGATATCGTTGTGGTACCAGGGCAGAAATTTGCGCCTCTCGATGTTGAAAGAAATGAGAATTCGGAAGCTTGAGTTTAGTGATTTGCCTCTTCGTGTGGCCTGGGTGAACGACAAACGTGTTTACCGAACCATGCATTTCGATGTGCCAATCTCCATAGAAGGCACTGAACATTGGTTCAAAGCCAATAAAAACAATAATACACGGGTAGACCTTGTTTTTGAACACGAAGGGATGTTGTGCGCTATGGGTGGATTTACGAGTATTGATGATGCCCCTTGTAAAAAAGGAGAACTCTATATCTTTGTTAATCCACAAATGCAAGGTCGGGGGCTAGGGTTATTGGCTACATCATGTCTATGTGAATACGCTTTCTACCAATTGCATTTTAAGAGTATATACTTGTTTACAAATGGCGATAACTATGTTGCGCAGCATGTCTACGAACGTCTGGGGTTCACTCAATGCGGCCAGATTGAAGGCGGAATCTTGAATGCTGATGGCCAGATTGTTGACAGGTTGAAGTACACACTTGAAATGCATCGTTTTTTGCCAGCCGATGAGCAGTATTTCAAAATTGAGGATGTCATAATTCATGGTCAGCGATTGCACATCGTGCGCGATGATGTGTTCCCAATTGCTGGAGGGGGCAGCAAAGCCCGTAAGTCGGTAGAATATGAAAAATGGCTGAGGGATGATGGATACGATGCTATTGTCACATGTGGAGGCATTCAAAGTAACCACAATCGCGCCATGGCGCTGATGGCAGCCAGGAATCATTGGATGTGCCATTTGGTCTGCCATGGCGATTCTTCGCGTATAGCCAGTGAAAAGGGTAATGCATTGATTTCTCAGTTATGTGGAGCCGTTATGCAGTTTGTGGATGTGAGTGAGATTGCCAAAGCTATGGATAATGCGATGAACAGGTTAAAGGCCGAAGGCCGGAAACCATACTACGTGCATGGCGGTGGACATGACATGCCGGGAGGAATAGCTTATGTGAAAGCAGTGCAATCGCTATACAGGCATTGCTCAAAGTTGAGGTTTAAACCCAAAACCATTGTTCATGCGTCTGGCACTGGTTCAACTCAAGCAGGAATTCTTGTTGGTCTAGAATTAGTGGGCTGGAGCGACGTAAAAGTTGTGGGTATTTCAGTGGCAAGGGAGCAAGAACGTGGGCGACAAGTGGTCGCCGATTTTGCCAATGTACTTGCTGCCTATTATCATTTGGACCTTAATTTTAGCGACAGAGTGAATTTCTGCGTAGATTATCTGAGTGGTGGATATGAGCAATCCACTCCTGAGATGAGACTCTTTCTTGCGGATGCCACCAAGCATAGTTCTCTTCTTTTTGACACAACATATTCTGGAAAGGCCTTTTATGGATTGTTCGATATGATTAATAAAAAGCTGATAAAAGACGATGTTTTATTCTGGCACACAGGCGGGTTGATGAATCTATTGAGTTGATTACAATGAATATATTCTTCACATGCGCTGGCAGACGCACTTATCTGCTACAATATTTTAAAGAGCAGTTGCATGGCAACGGACTCATCATCGCTGGTGATATGCAAATGAGCGCACCAGCGCTTTCAGCAGCAGATGCTGTAGTACTGTTGCCCGCAGTTTATGCCGAGAACTATATTGGCACCTTGCTTGATGTTTGCAATGAGCATCATGTAGATATGCTAATTTCGTTAAATGACCTGGAATTGCCCATTTTGTCGGCAAATAAGCAATGCTTTGACAAGATTGGTGTAACAGCGGTCATATCATCACCAGAAGTGGTCGACATTTGTTTTGACAAAATAAAAACCGCTGATTTTATTACATCGCTTGAGTTAAAATCACCCAAAACATATGTAAACCTCAATGTCGCTAGGCATGCTATTGCTGATGGTGAAATATCGTTCCCGCTCATTCTCAAACCTCGTTGGGGGTCGGGGTCTATCGGCATCGAAATTGTTGACGATATGGAGGAACTGGAGATGGTTTATCGGTTGCTTCTTCATAAGGTGAAGAAATCAATACTAGCAACTGCGTCGCAAGGCGATGAATATATAATGATTCAGCAGTTTATCAGTGGAATGGAATATGGGCTTGACATTATGAATGACCTGGAAGGTAATCATATTGCTGTGTCAGTAAAGCAAAAACTTGCTATGCGTGCTGGTGAAACAGATAAAGCTATCACAGTCGACAATGCTCATTTGCGAGAGATAGGAGCCACAATTGGCAGAGCGTTGAAACACATTGGTAACCTGGATTGCGACATCCTTGAAGAAAACGGTGAGTACTATGTACTTGAACTGAACCCGCGTTTTGGTGGTGGATTCCCGTTTTCCTACGAGGCAGGAGTTAATCTGCCGGGTGCTCTTATCTCTTGGGCGAAAGGCGAGAAAATCAATCCCGAGATGCTTCAGCCTACTTATGGACTCACATTTGCTAAGTGCGACGTGTTGGTAAAACGCTAACTATAAATCGCCTTTGAAAAGAACGGAACACCATCAATTCGTTCATCATTTCTCGCAGCTTCATGCTTGGGCTGCTGATACGAGGCGTGCTTTTTTGAGAGGAACACATTTTACTTGGATATTGATTGGCGGGCTGTGGTATTGAGTTTTGCGCTTTTTTGATTTGCGTGGGCTTTGATTGCACGTTGCTAATAACACATTGCGTTGCGTAGTGGAGAACGTCGTAATGCGTTTTTGTATTATTGCCTCCCCGTGGCTGTGGAACTTCCTCAGCAATATGTACCAGGCCGTCAAGAGATAGCGCCAGTCTCTATTGGCCCGTTTGAGCGCCTCCTCGGTTGTGGGGGTGCTCAAATGGGTGTGGCCCTGCCAGGCGGTGGGGCTGCAACTTGCGTTGTCGCTGTTTCGGAACTGCGAGATATCGAGAGTGGCGGGGCGACAAGATGTGATGGATTGCAATCCTTAAGAGAAAATTCAAAAAATAGAACAAATATTAGGTGGTTTCGAAAATTTGATGTAATTTTGCAAGCACTTGTGAATCCTTACATCGAGGTGCGCCTGTAGTGGCGGACTCTTCCACCTCGTGACATCAACCACTGCCCTGCAGAAGAGGGGGGGCAAAACCAAAATCTGGTATGAATCTTAAAGCTATCATCACTTGTCTGTCGGCCTGTGCAGCGACATGGGCCAGTGCCTTCACTGTAGGAGGCTTCAACTACACCGTTGTCGGCGAAGGCGAAGTGGAAATCGCCCGTCCCACCGACACCAGCGAGGAGGGCGCCTACCACGACATTGTCTCATTCCCGTCGACGGTCACCTTTGGCGGGACCACCTACACGGTGGTGGGCATCGGCGAGCGCGCCTTCCAGTATGCCGAAATAGCCGGCAGCCCGTCCATGCCCGCCAGCTACCGCTACGTGGCCCCCTGGGCGTTCTTCCAGGCTTACGGCGTGGGTGTGAAGATCGGTGTCAACGTCGACTCCATAGCCCTTGGAGCCTTTGCTGGCAACAAGTTCACCAATTTCCTGTGCGACCTCAACAATCAGCATTACTCGCTCATCTATCCCTACCATATGCCCGAGGGTGAGACCTGGGTGGGAGGCGTGCTCTGCACCAAGGACCTCGAGACCATCGTCGCCTTCCCGGGCGCCAAGAAAGACGGCAACACCTATTTGTATACCTACGACGTGCCGTCGATGGTCAAGCACATCGCGCCGCACGCCTTCAACCGCAACCCCTATCTGCGCAAGGTGAACTTCCACGAGGGTGTTGAGGACATCGGCGAATATGCCTTCTACGGCTGCGAGAACATGCGGTCGGTCGAGATTCCCGGCAACACGAAACTGAACTACGGCTCGTTTGCCGCCTGCGAGTTCACGCTGCAGCAAATCATCCTGCACGAGGGTGTGACCGAGGTGCCGGCCTACTGCTTCTTCGACGCCGACCCGCTCACCGACCTCCAACTGCCCAGCACACTCGAACTGATTGGCGAGGGAGCCTTCAGCCACTGCGCCAACCTCGAGAGCATCACCTTCCCCGAAGGACTGCAGGCCTGCGACCCGCAAGCGTTCTCCAATTGCACCAAACTCGGTCAGGTCAACGTCAACGAGCGCTGCCAGTTCATCGGTGCGAACTGCTTCATGAATTGCACGGCACTCACCGAGTTCGACCTGAAGAATGTAAAGTATCTGGGTTCCACCGCCTTCAACAGCTGCACCAATCTGAAGACGGTGACCGCAGCTGGGCTGGAGACCATCGACCGCGCCCCCTTCTACAACTGCACCGCGCTCCAGAGCGTCACCTTCCCGGAAACGCTGCGCGAGATTGGCCCGGTGGCCTTTATGAAGTGCCGCTCGCTCACCGACGCTGTGATTCCCGCCAGCGTGCAGGTGGTGGGCGACGGCTACGCCTGCGGAGCCACCGCGCTCACATCCATCCAACTCGCCGACGGCAACACCAACTATGTGGTGGTCGACGGAGTGCTCTACACGGCCGACATGAAACGCCTGGTGTCGCTGCCCGGCACCATGGCCACCACCGATTTCACCGTGCCCGCCAGCGTGGAGGTGATTGGCGAGCAGGCCGGACGATGGAGCAACCTCACCACACTCAACACCTCCAATGCCAAGGTCATCGGACAGACCGCGTTCGGCGAGAGTGCCAACCTGGCCGAAGTGACCTTCGGCAGCGCTTGCGAGGAAATCAACGGCCTCGCCTTCAGCAGTTGCCAGGCCATCACCAAGGTCACCAGCCTCAACCCTGCCGCGCCCGCCGGCGGTGTGTTCGACGATGCCGGCTGCAACGCCGCCACGCTCTATGTGCCCAAAGGCAGCAAGGAAGTATATGCCGCACACGAGAACTGGGGCAAATTCGCCCACATCGAGGAAGTGGAGGTCGAAGACCCCGCCAAGCCCGGCGACCTCAACGGCGACGGCAGCGTAGACGTGGAAGATGTGAACCTGATCATCAACCTCATTCTCGAGAGCACCACCGCCGACCAGCTGGCCGGCAATCCCGACCTCGACGGCAGCGGAACCACCGACATCGTCGATGTGAACATGCTCATCAACCTGATTCTCGCGCAATGAATCGCCGTTCCGGGCGGGTCGCCACGCCCGCCCGGAATCTTATATTTCTCATAACCAATATTGCCAAACTATCATCACAATGAAATTAAAATCCACTCTACTCCTGCTTGCCGCAATGGCCTGCGCCATGGGCAACGCCCAGATTTTCCAGTCGGGCACCTATTTCTACAACGTGGTCGACGCGGCCAATGCCAAGGTCGAAATCCAGCGTCCCATCAGCGGCAACCAGTACACCGCCTACAGCGGCATCAGCGGCACGCTGCCCGAGACGGTGACCTACAATGGCAAGACCTACACCGTGGTCGGCGTAGGCGAGCGCGCCATGCAGGACGCCACCCTGTCGGGCGACCTGGTGATTCCCGCCAGCTACACCTATCTCGCCGACTGGGCCTTCCGCTCAGTGAACGGCAATTCGGTCACTATCGGCCCCAACCTGGTTAACTTCGGTCTGGGCACCTTCTCGTGCAACAAGCTCAAAGCCTTCAAGTGCGACCCCGCCAACCCGCTGCTCACCGTGCTCACCGCCAGCGACGACAGCAACTCCGACGGTGTGCTCGTGAGCAAGGACAAAAGCGAGCTGACGTTCTTCCCCGGCGGCAAGACCACCACGTCGTGGTTCGTCCAGCGACCGGTGACCAGCTACACCGTGCCGTCGTTCATCAAGAGCATCGGCGACTACGCCTTCCAGAATCACTCCGGCCTGCAGACCATCACCTTCCACAACGGCATGACGCGCATCGGCGCCTACGCCTTCTACGAGTGCCTCGAGCTCCGGTCGGTGAGCATCCCCTACGGCTGCCAGTTGGGCAACGGCTCGTTCGGAGCCTGCGAGTTCAACCTCACCAGCGTCACCCTGGGCGGCGGCCAGACCGAGATTCCGGCCTACTGCTTCTTCGACAGCGACGCGCTGCGGAGCATCACGCTCCCCGAGGGACTCGTTGAGATTGGCGACTTCGCCTTCAACTACAGCGGCATCACCAGCGTCAAGTTCCCCAGCACACTCAAGCGAATCGGCTACAACTCCTTCTCCTATGCCCCCAACCTGACCAGCATCACCATCAACGACGGGCTAGAGACGGTGGGCGAGCGCGCCTTCGGCAACCTCGCCATCACGTCGATCGACCTCAAGAACGTGAAATACCTCGGCGACTTTGCTTTCCAGAGCTGCACCTCGCTGACCTCGGTGACGATGAATCACATGGAGCGCATCGGCCGGGCCGCCTTCTTCGGCTGCCGGGCCCTCCCCACGGTGAACCTGCCCGAAAGCCTCACCACCCTCGACGGCCTCACCTTCTTCAACTGCACGAAACTGAACGAGCTGGTGATTCCCGCCACCACGAGCAGCATAGGCATCGGCATCGCCGTGGGCACCTACGCGCTGCCCGAAATCCAGGTGGCTGACGGCAACGAGCACTACACCACGGTGGACGGATGCCTCTACGACAAAGCCCTCACCCAGCTGCTGGCTGTGCCTTGCGGCAAACCCGACTCCACGCTCAATGTGCCAGCCTCCGTCAGGACCATCGGCGAGCAGGCCGTGCGCTATGGCCGCGTGAAGACGGTCATCACCGGAGCCAGCCTCAAGACCATCGCCGCCAACGCCTTCGCCACCAACCCCGTGCTCGAGCGCGTCACGCTCGGAGCCGGCCTCGACAGCATCTACGAGCAGGCCTTCCTCGGCTGCCCGGCCATCATCGAGGTCACCAGCCTCAACCCCGTGCCGCCCGTAGGCCCCGGCGTGAGCTTCGACGTGTCGACCGACGCCGACGGCAACGTCACCTCCAGCGTCTACGCCAACGCCACCCTGCGCGTGCCGCGCGGCAGCAAGCAGGCCTACGCCACCACCGGCAACTGGGCCTTGTTCGACAACATCGTCGAAATCGACGTCGAGCAGCCCGCGCCCGACGGTGACATCAACGGCGACGGCAACGTCGACATCGAGGACGTCAACCTGCTCATCAACCTCATCCTCGAAAACGTCGCTCCCAGCCAAGTGGTGGGCAATCCCGACCTCGACGGCAGCGGAACGCCCGACATCGTCGACGTCAACCTGCTCATCAACATCATCCTTGAGCAGTGAGCAATCATAAAACCTGGAAAACACACAGTGATAAAGTTCTTCATAAAAAGGAAACCATGAAATGCACCGTCTAGCCGACAACAATCAGTTTGTTGCCAGTGATGGCCACCTCGAGCAGGTGGCCATTTGTTGCTTATCCGTAATACCATGTATTGGCCTTGTAATAATGGCATAAGCGCTGCTGCCTGAGAATCCGCCTTATGCCGCACCTTAAGTTTTTTTAATAGGCAAAAGTGCATATGACTGAACAATTGATAGTATTTTTGCAACATAAATGCGAAACTCTGCCGAGCGGAATTAAACGCAAAGCAGTGTTGCACGTCTAATAGCCAAAATCAGTTTTATGAACAGAACCCTCCTTTCTACAATCGCCCTTGCCTGCCTGGCGCTGGCCAGTTGCGACGATCAGTCCGTGCCGGTGGCCGAGGTGCCACAGGACATCCAGGTGTTTATCCAGCAGAATTTTGTGGGCAGCACCATGACCTATGCGCAGCGCGACCTGGGGCTGCTAGGCTGGGAATACGACGTCACGCTCAACGATGGCACCATCGTCAAATTCGACTCCGACCACACGTGGGACCAGGTGTCGTGTGCCGCCGCCTCGGTGCCCGCGGCTTTGGTGCCCGCGCCCATCGCCACCTACCTGAATGCCAATTTCCCCGGTGTGGCCATCACCAAAATCGACAAGGAAAGCAATGGCTACGATGTGGACCTGGCAAGCGGATTGGAACTCAAGTTCAACAGCCAAGGCGCCCTGATGGAGATGGACGATTGATGGAGCAGGTGGACACCATGTGCTGAATCGCACCGACAATATTCAATAAAGTTTAACCATAAAAAAAGATTGTGACAATGAAAGGCTTCAAGACAATCGTTGCATTGGTAGCCATGCTGCTCATGGGGTTCAATGCCAAAGCCGACCACGACCAGGTGATCACCTACAACCAGCTGCCCGCAGCAGCCCAGACGCTGCTCAAGCAGCATTTTGCCAACAAAGTCCCCCTGATTGTGACCATGGACTGGGACGACTACACCATCGTCTATGAGAGCGGCGAGAAGGTGGAGTTCGACAAGCAAGGCAACTGGAAGGAGTTCGACTGCAAGACCTCGCAAGTGCCCACGGCCCTCATACCCGAGCAAATCAAGGCTCATGTGCGCGCCACCTTCCCCGGCACCGCAATCATCGACCTCGACCGCAACCGTCGAGGCTATGAAATCAAGCTCAACAACGGGCTCGACATCGAGTACACCCGCGACTTCCGCGTGGTGGACATCGACGACTAAGGGCTTGCCCCCCTTCGATAGTGGTAACATCACAAGTTCCCGCGGGCACGACTGCCGAAGTGCCCGCGGGGATTTTTATGTGAATCGCACAACCTGCAGTGCCACACAACTTGCAACTTAGCAAAAAAAATCGCCTTAATATGCAATGTTGGGCGCTCAATTCAGAATTTTATTGTAACTTTGCACTTTAAATGGGCGAGTGAACTGGAATGCTCACCACTATAGCCGGCCGTGGGGCTATGGCTCGCAATGCGGCGATGTGTGTTCCCACTCGAAGAGCACGCACGGCATGAATCAACAATCGTGTGTGAAAACGACAGTTATTTGCCTGGTTTACAGCTTGATAGGAAATGATTGTCATTCTTATTGAATTAATACAGATTATTATACTATGTCAGTACAAAGTCGATTATTGAAGTGCAGCGTGCTGCTGTGTGCAGCGATGAGTCTTGCAGCGTGTGGGCCCGACGTCCCGCAGGAGACGGAGTCGTCGTTCGAGACGATAACGGTTGAAAAGTCCAACATCGAGTATCCCATCAAATTCAGCGCCAAGATGAAAGGCCAGGCTGATGTTTCCATCTCGCCCCAGGTGAGTGGCCAGTTGATGCGCATCTGCGTCACCGAAGGCCAGCGGGTGAGCCGTGGGCAGACGCTGTTTGTGATTGACTCGCGCAACGCGCAGAGCGAGCTGCAGTCGGCCCAAGCCAACCTGCAGGCCGCCCAGGCCAATCTGCAGGCCGCCCAGGCTCAAGCTGGCAGCGCGAAGCTGGAGTATGAAAGCAACAAGAACCTCTACGACAAGCAAATCGTGAGCAGTTACACGCTCGAGAACTCGCTCAACACCTACCGCCAGGCGCAAGCTGCCGTGGGCCAGGCCAAGGCCTCGGTCACGCAGGCGCAGGCGGCCGTGAGCCGGGCGCGCGTCAATCTGGGCTTCTGCACGCTCACCTCGCCGGTGTCGGGCATAGTGGGCGAAATCGCCGTCCGAGCTGGCGACCAGGTGTCGCCCATGACGCAGATGACCATCGTCAGCGGTAACCAGAAGATGGAGGCGTGGTTCTCGGTCACGGAGTCGCTGCTCGAGGAAGCGGTCTCGGCGGGTGCCACAAAGGACAGCAAAGACAAGCTGATTGCCGCCTTGCCCGATGTGACCTTCGTGATGAAGAACGGCACCGAATATTCGCACAAGGGACGCGTCACCACCTTGACCGGTGTGGTGGACGCCGCCACCGGGTCGCTGTCGTGCAAAGCCTCGTTCCCCAACCCCGACGGCCTCCTCTATTCGGGTATACAAGGCACTGTCGTGCTGCCCTTGAACTACGACGATGTGATGGTGATTCCCCAGGTGGCCGTGGTGCGCTTGCAAGACAAGTCGCTGGTCTACAAGGTGAAGCCCGACAGCACCGCCACCGCCGTTGCCGTAGTCACCACCAGTGCCGGCAATGGCAAGGACGTGATTGTGACCCAGGGCCTGAATGTGGGCGACCGCATCGTCACCACCGGGGCCAACAATGTGCAGGAAGGGCAGCGTGTGCTCTTCGCAACTGAACCAAAGAAAGACAAATAACGAGCCATCATGAAGAACAACATCTTCATCAAGCGATATGTGATGGCATGCGCGATATCGATTGTCATCACACTGGTGGGCCTGATTTGCATCAACACGCTCCCCATCGAGCAATACCCCAACATCGCACCGCCCACGGTGCGCGTGTCGACCTCCTACACCGGAGCCGATGCCAACACCATCATGAAGGCGGTGGTGCAGCCGCTCGAAGAGAACATCAACGGCGTGCCGGGCATGACCTATATCACCAGTTCGGCCTCGTCGTCAGGCGATGTGTCGATACAGGTGTATTTCGAGCAAGGCACCGACGCCGACCTTGCCGCCGTGAATGTGCAGAACCGCGTCAGCCGGGCCATGGCCCTGCTGCCGGCCGAGGTGAACAAAGTGGGCGTGCAGGTCATGAAGCAGCAGAGCAACATCCTGCACATCGGAGCATTGAAGAGCGTCGACGGCAAGTACGACACCGACTTCATAGCCAACTACATCGACATCAACGTCAAGCCGCGGCTGTCGCGCATCACCGGTGTTGGCGACGTGGTGTCGCTCGGCAACACCTACGCCCTGCGCATCTGGCTCAAGCCCGATGTGATGGCGCAGTACGGGCTGGAGCCTAACGACGTGTTCGCGGCCATCGGCGGACAGAGCTTTGTGGCTGCCACCGGCTCGCTGGGCGAGCAGAGCGAGAATGCCTACCAGTACTCGATGGAGTACAAGGGCACGCTCAAGTCGGTCGAGGAGTTCAACGACATCGTGCTGCGCACCAGCGACGGCGGGCACCTGCTCCACCTGAGCGATGTGGCAGAGGTGGAAATCGGTGCCGTGAGCTATAACTACACCTCCAACATCGATGGCAAGCCGGGCTGCATCTACATGGTGTTTCAGGCTCCCGGGGCCAATGCCACCGAGGTCAACGCCCGCATCAACAAGCTCTATGAAGACCTCAAGCCCACCATGCCCGCCGGGTTGGAGTTCGAGATCCTCGAAACGAGCGACGACTTCCTCTTCGCCGCCATCCACAATGTGGTGGAGACGCTGGTCATCGCCATCATCCTGGTGATTCTGGTGGTCTACTTCTTCTTGCAGAACTTCAAGGCTACGGTCATCCCGTCCATCTCGATCATCGTGTCGTTGCTGGGCACCTTTGCCATCGTCTCGCTTGCAGGCTTCTCGCTGAACATCCTCACGCTCTTCGCGCTTGTGCTCGCCATCGGTACCGTGGTCGACGACGCCATCGTGGTGGTCGAGGCCGTGATGGCCAAGATGGAGGCTGGCGTCACCGACGCCCGGCAAGCCACGCGCGAGGCCATGAGCGATGTGTCGGTGGCCGTCATCTCGTGCACGCTGGTGTTTATGGCCGTGTTCATCCCTGTGGCCTTCATGCCGGGCACGTCGGGCTCGTTCTTCACCCAGTTCGGTGTCACGCTGGCCTCGTCGGTGGGACTGTCGTGCGTGTCGGCCTTGACGCTGTGCCCCGCCCTGTGTGCCATCATGATGCGCTACTCCAACGACGGGAAGGAGAAGAAAAACCTGAACTACTACGTCACCAAGGCCTACACCGCCAGCTACAACGCCATCCTCAAGAAATACAAGAAGAGCGTGTCACGCTTCATCAAGCGTCCGGTGATTTCGGGCATCTTGCTGGCCGTCACCGCGGTGCTGCTCGTCATCTTCATGCGGGGCCTGCCTTCGGGCCTGGTGCCGCAAGAGGACCAGGGCGTGTTCTTCGCCGAGGTGCGCGCACCCGAGGGATGCACCCTGCACGAGACCGAAGAGATTGTCAAAAAGGTGGAGGAGAAGGTGAAGAAGATACCCGAACTCGAAAGCTACGCCGTGGTCAGCGGCTATGGCATGATGGCCGACCGCTCGGGCAGCTGCTACGCCACGCTCATCATCCGCCTGAAGAACTGGGACGACCGCCCGGGCATGAACCACTATATCGAGCTGGTGTATGGCCGCTTCGCTTTAGACTGCAGGGATATCAAAAACGCCCTGGTGATTCCCTTCCAGATGCCTCAGGTGCCGGGCTACGGCTCCAACAGCAGCGTGAATCTCGTGCTCGAGGACATGCAAGACCGTCCGATGTCGGAATTCAACGCCGATGCCAACAAGTTCCTGGCCAAGCTCAACGAGCGCCCCGAAATCATGATGG